>RHAY01000004.1 GCA_010031285.1 Methylophilaceae bacterium
GCTGACTTACCTTTTAAACCTAAAGTTGAAAAAGACAAAACTAAGTTTAAAAGGCAGCCTAAACATAAAGCTAAATTCGACTAATTATTTTTTCTTTTTGTCTTTTTTTCGACCGCAAGACATCCAACAAACCATTTTGCCATCTTGAAAACTATAACGCCCAATAATAAACAATATAGTGGCTAGGAAAACTTGTTGGAATATAAAAATAGGCACATTAAACTCTGTCACACCATCATAAACACAATGGTATTGAAATGCGGCGGTAGGCACATAAGAAAAAGACAAAGCAAAAACTAATAAAGCCAATACATTGTAAGTACATTGTTTCATGTTGAAGTCCTTAATATTTAAATAGCTCGGTAATGTTTAAATTGCAAAACTAATATATAGTATTTTTAACTAGAATAAAATCTAAAGAGATATGTATGTCAAACGATCACCATTCACATCACTCTGAAACACATTTCACCTCAACTGAAGTCGTCAGAGACATCGTTATCGGTATGTCAGATGGACTCACTGTTCCATTCGCTTTGGCTGCAGGTTTATCAGCAGCTGTTGATTCTTCAGCAATTATTGTGACAGCAGGATTGGCTGAAGTTGCTGCGGGTGCGATTGCGATGGGTCTTGGTGGATATCTTGCTGGGACTCCGAGTTGAAGCGTGAAGCTTATGAAATCAAACATTTACGTGAACGCGAAATTTCAGAAGTCGAAGAAATACTTTCTGAATACGGACTAAAAGGAAGCGCACTTAAAACTGTTGTTAAATCTATCACTTCTAATCGTGAGCGTTGGCTCAAATTTATGATGAAATTTGAATTAAATTTAGAAAGACCTGATCCAAAAAGGGCCTTTATCAGCGCCTCAACTATTTCATTAGCTTACATTGTGGGTGGACTCATTCCTTTGGCGCCATATATTTTTATATCTGATATTGGACCCGCTTTAAAAATGTCCGTCATTGCAACAAGTATCGCATTGATTTTATTTGGTTGGATCAAAGGTCGTTTTACAGGTGTAAATCAAGGACGATCAGCGATGCAAACACTTATCATTGGCGCTTTGGCATCTTCAGCTGCTTTTGGTTTGGCTCACTTATTTTCATAAAAGTTTTAACAATTCAATAAAACCTCACTTCCTCTTGAAAGAAATTATATAAATAACTTGCATTTTACAAGCTAACTGGTAATCTAACTTGTAAAATGCAAGTTATTAATTAATACTCTAGGGGCTTTTCATGAAAAAAGTTTTAATTACAGGAATTACTGGCTATATTGGAGAGCACTGCGCTGCAGAACTTCTTCGTCAAGGATATGAAGTGATTGGAACAGTTCGATCTCGTTCGAAGGCAGATGCCACCCGAAAAACAATTGGCCAAGTTGCAAAAATAAATAATTTATCTTTTGTTGAAACTGATTTACTTTCTGATAGCGGCTGGACAGAAGCTATGAAAGGGTGTTCGTATGTCCTCCATATTGCATCACCATTTTTTTTAAAAGAGCCATATGATGAAAATCTCTTGATTACTCCAGCTGTGGAAGGCACTCTTCGCGTTATTAAAGCGGCTAAGAGTGCAGGTGTAAAAAGGCTTGTGCTAACTTCATCGACTTTTGCAATTATTGCGGGAAAGGATACTGGTAAATATGGGCCTAATGACTGGTCAGACATTAATCTAAATATCGGTGCATATGCAAAAAGTAAGACTTTGGCTGAAAGGGCTGCTTGGAAAGCAGTAAAAGGAAGCAATATGGAGATGACCGCTATTCTTCCAGGTGCAGTTTTTGGTCCTCCATTAGGCTCTAAAGCTGAAGCTCAAAATGTAAAAATGATGAAAGACCTGATTGCTGGAAAAATGCCGATGATTCCTGATATGGCTATGGGCATGATTGATGTCCGCGATGTAGCAAAACTTCAAGTTGCTGCGATGATCAAAAGCGGTGCAGCTGGGAAAAGATTTATAGCATGCTCAGCAGAACCAATAGAAATGTCAGCGTTGACCGAAGTATTAAAAAAAGCCGGTTACAAAAAAGTGCCTACTGTTAAAGCCCCTACTTTCCTTTTAAAATTTATAAGCCTCTTTGATAGAGAAGTTAAAGGTATGCTTCCATTTATTGGTAAAAAAGCATCGTATGATAATAGTGAAACTTTCAAAATCCTAGACTGGAAGCCTACCCCTATGTCAAAATCTTTCGAAGAAATGGCTACTGCTATCACTGTAAATGAAAAAAAATAACAAAAAAATTGATTGGCGTTCTATATGCCCAATTAGCTCTTCTCTTGACG
This sequence comes from Methylophilaceae bacterium, assembly GCA_010031285.1. Taxonomy (GTDB): domain Bacteria; phylum Pseudomonadota; class Gammaproteobacteria; order Burkholderiales; family Methylophilaceae; genus Methylopumilus. Next base: position 2,288 of record RHAY01000004.1, read on the forward strand.
TGCTTGGTGACAAATGGTCCTTACTAATAATTCGTGATTTAATTATTCACGAAAGCAGAACCTATTCACAATTTCTGGAATCTCCTGAGCAAATTGCAACAAATATTTTGGCATCAAGACTCAATCTTCTCTCACATTTAAAATTAATTGAAAGAGTAAATCTTAAATCAGCTTCTCGGAATAATGCTTATCAACTTACTAAAGGTGGAGAAGCTCTAAAGCCTATAATTAAATCACTTGGGAAGTGGGCTGGAGAACATCTTTCTGAATTTAACCCTAACATGCTGAAAATTAATGAAACCCTGTAAAGTTCGATTTCACTATAAAATAAGCTGTTAAGAAATACCCTGTTTTTTCTTTTGAGAATTGAGGCTTTAGTTGCAACACTATTTTCGGTTATCTAGATTTTACTTACTTCTTAGTCTTCTATTGCTTTCTTTAAGTGGTTGTCACAAACCGCAGGACCAAGGCAATGGCATGCCACCTAATTTTGTTTTACCTGTGACAATGCTTGAAGCTACACCTACTAGTATTCCTATTACAGCTGAAGCTGTGGGCCAAACAGAAGGTGCAAAAGAAGTTGAAATTAGACCTCGCGTTGGCGGTATCTTATTAAAAAGAAAATACAATGAAGGTTCTGCAGTGAAAGCAGGTCAAACATTGTTCGTCATTGATCCTGAGCCATACAAAATAGCCTTGAATCAAGCGCGCGCTCAATATAATCAAAATCTCGCTCGAACTGAGCAGGCGACTCGAGAGAGAAAACGTTTGGAAGGTTTAATTGAATCTCAATCAATCAGTCAGCGTGAATTTGATAATGCAACATCGGATGAATCAATTAGTTTGGCGGCCCTTGCTCAAAGTCGCGCAAACTTAAAACAGGCAGAACTTAATCTTTCTTATACCAATGTCACAGCGCCTGTAGATGGTATCTCGGGTCGCTTTCAATTTTCTGAAGGTGCGCTTGTTGCTGCGAATACAAGCTTACTTACCACATTAGCTCAGGTAAATCCTATTTGGGTACGTTTTAGTTTTTCAGATAACGAACTTAAGCAATTAGGTGGCGCATTAAATGAAAAAAATGTTCAAGAAGTTTCAATTGTGCTTTCCGATGGAAATGAATATGCAAAAAAAGGCAAAATAAATTTTGCGGCAAGTGAAATCAATCCATCACTTGGCACTCAAGAATTGAGAGCAACATTTGAAAATAATGAACGCCAAATTTTGCCAGGTCAATTCGTTCGTGTGCGTGTGACCACTGGTAAAAAAGATGGTGTATTTGTATTACCTCAATTAGCAGTGCTTAATTCCGATCAAGGTAAGTTTGTCTTTGTCGTGAATGAAAAAAATCAAGCCACACCTCGCCCTGTGATGACTGGCGAATGGAAGGGTAAAGATTGGGTTATTTTAGGTGGACTTCAAGCAGGCGATAAAGTCATTATCGACAATCTTATTAAAGTGCGTCCTGGCATGCCTGTCACTAACATGCCTAATTTCAAAAAATAATGAGTAAATTTTTTATTACGCGGCCCATTTTTGCTGCGGTAATCTCAATCATTATTGTTTTGGCTGGTATTGCGGCTGCCTTGAAGTTATCGATTGCCCAATATCCTCAAATTGCACCGCCCACAGTCGTTATCACAGCAAGCTATCCTGGTGCGAGTGCCGAAACATTATCTAAAACAGTAGCAGGTCCTATTGAAGAACAATTAAGCGGAGTTGAAGGCCTTCTTTATTTTAATTCAAGCACGGATTCTAGCGGTACGCTTAACATTACTGCGACTTTCGAAATTGGTACAAATATTGATCAAGCCACTTTCAACGTAAGTAACCGTGTCAATATTGCATCGCCTCGCTTACCTGAAATGGTGAGACGCACAGGTGTCATTGTGCAAAAAAAATCAAATGACATTCTTTTGGTTGTCATGCTCACATCAAAAGATAAACAATTTGATCCACTTTATTTAAGTAATTACGCAACACTTAATGTTTTAGATGAAATTAAACGAGTGAAAGGTGTCGGGGATGCCAATATATTTGGTGCCCGTGATTATTCGATGCGTATTTGGTTAAAACCAGATCGCATGGCTCAACTAGGTATTACTACTTCAGATATTGCAGCAGCCATTCAGAGTCAGAATGCACAATATGCTGCAGGTAAAATTGGTCAAGAACCTTCGGTCACTGATCAACAACTTGTATATACAGTCAATGCAAAAGGTCGCTTATTAGACCCTAATGAATTTGGAAATATTATCGTTCGCGCAGAAGGCCCTAATGGCATTCTCTATCTTAAAGACATTGCGCGTATTGAATTGGGCGCTCAAACCTACGATATCAATACAACATTAAACGGCAAACCTGGTGTAGGTATTCCTATTTTTCTTCAAACAGGTGCTAATGCCCTGGATACAGCCAAAGGTATTAAAGAAAAAATGGCTGAACTTAAAGAACGTTTTCCTAAAGGTATGGATTTTGAAATTCCTTATGACACAAGTAACTTTGTAAAAGCATCTATGAAGGAAGTATTTAAAACACTTGGCGAAGCAATGCTTCTTGTCGTGATTGTTGTGTTTCTATTTTTACAAAATTGGCGTGCCACTTTAATTCCTATTATTGCTGTTCCCATTTCGCTTATAGGTACCTTTGCAGGTTTATATCTTTTTGGTTTCTCTATAAATACATTGACACTTTTTGCAATGGTCTTATCTATCGGTATTGTTGTCGATGATGCCATTGTTGTTCTAGAAAATATTGAACGTTTGATGGCAGAAGAAAAACTCTCTCCAATTAGAGCGGCCATTAAATCTATGGAGCAAGTAGCTGCTGCCGTCGTTGCGATTGTATTAGTGTTATGTGCTGTATTTGTTCCAGTTGCATTTATGGGTGGTATTGCAGGAGAGCTCTATCGACAATTTGCAGTTACTGTTGCTATCGCAGTTGTCATATCTGGCATAGTAGCACTAACACTTACACCAGCATTATGTGCAATTATTTTAAATCCACATAATATTCATTCTAAATTCTTTGATCGCTTTAATAATGGATTTCATCGTTTAACTCATTTCTATATTAAGGTTGTAAATAGCACACTTCACCATCGCTTTATAGGTGGTATAGTTTTTGTTGCCATTGTCATTGCTTCGATTTTTCTTTTCAAATTTACACCTACAAGCTTTATACCGCCTGAAGATCAGGGCTACGTAATTACTGCAGTCATGCTTCCTGATGGGGCTACTATTAGTCGAACTTCTAAAACAACGGAAGCTGTTCGATCTGCCATTGCTAAAGATCCGGCAAGTACTTTTCAGTTTGCAGTGAATGGTTATGATCTTATTGGTGGCGGCAATAAATCAAATGCAGCTACTATGTTTGTAAGATTAAAAGATTGGGCCGAGCGAAAAAGTTCGGCAAGTGATATTGTAAAAAAACTTTTTGGGATTGGCATGATGCAACCTGATGGGCTTGCCATTGCATTTAATCCTCCATCTATTCGTGGGTTAGGTAATTCTGGCAGTATGGAAATTTATATTCAAAGTCGAAGTGATACAAACCCATTACATTTATTTGCAGCAGTCAATTTATTTATAGAGGCACTTAAGAAAGAACCACGTCTATCCGGCATTAATACTTTTTTTAGGCCTACTGTGCCGCAACTTTTTATTGAGGTAGATGAAGCTAAAGCCATGAGCTTGGGTATCCCTATCTCAAGTATCTATGACACTTTACAAAGCACCATGGGCTCCCTTTATGTAAATGACTTTAATAAATCAGGTAGAACTTATCGTGTCCAACTTCAGGCCGAAGCACCTTATCGAATGAAACCTGATGATCTGGGTAAAGTTTATGTGCGCTCTAAAACAGGGGCTATGGTTCCTCTGTCAGCGGTAAGCACAGTAAATAGTATTGTCGGTGCCGAACAACTCGAACGTTTCAACGGACTTCTCTCAGCTAAAGTGTTAGCAGGTGGTGCGCCTGGTGTAAGTTCAGGTGATGCCATTAAACTGGTTGAAAAAATTGCAAAGGCAAGTTTACCGGAAGGTTATCAAATGGCTTGGACAGGACAAGCTTATCAAGAAAAACGTACAGGCTCTGCAGCATTCTTTGCCTTCGGTTTTGCCATTATTATGGTATTTCTGATTTTAGCTGCACAATTTGAGACATGGGCGTTGCCTCTCGCAGTGATTATGGCTGTGCCATTTGCACTGACTGGCGCTCTTATTGCTGTGATGGTTCGTGGTATGCCAAACGATATTTATTTTCAGATTGGTTTAATTACCTTTAGACCTATTGTCATGACATCTATGGCATTTGTATTTGGTATTGTCCCTCTCGTTGTCGCCACTGGTGCGGGAGCCTCAGCACGCCAATCAATGGGCACTGGCGTATTTGGCGGCATGATTTTAGCCACCTTTATTGCGACTATTTTTATTCCGCTCTTTTTTGTATGGCTTAGCGGTCATCATATTCGTCATCATGGTCATATCGATGAGGATAAAAAATAAAATGATGAAACATTTTTTATTCTTTTTTATTCTTATAAATCTTATTAGTTGTACATTAATTGGTCCTGACTATAAGCGTCCAGAAATCAATTTACCCAATACTTATCATCAAGAGAGTAATAAAGAAAATGTTGTCACGGATTTAAATAATTGGTGGAAGCTATATGAAGATCCTTTGCTTAATGAACTAATAGATAAAGCATTAATAAAAAATACAGATATTAATGCAGCTATTGCTCGCTTAGAAGAAGCTGATGCTTACTTAAAACAAGTCGGTGCTGCGCTGATACCTTCGGTAGATTTAACGTCACAAGCAAATAGAACTAAAGCTACTGAAAATGGAACCGTACCTTCAAGCTTTGTAAAACCTTATCGTAAAAATTTCAATGTTCAATTAGGAACATCATTTGAACTCGATTTTTGGGGCAGATTGCGTCGAGCAAAAGAATCGGCACGTGCAGAATATATTTCATCCCAATATTCAAAAGATACTGTGATCTTAAGTTTACAAAGCACTCTTGTAAGTAATTATTTATTACTTAGAAGTATTGATTCTCAAATATTGATGCTCAAAGATAATGTTGGATATCGCAAAGAAAATGTAGAGCTCACAAGAAAACGTTTAGAGAGTGGTCTTATATCAGCACTGGATATGCATCAATCCGAAGCAGCTTTGAATAATCTCTCTGCGCAACTGAGTGATCTTGTTCGTCAGCGCGAAATTATTTCTAATCAACTTATTCTTTTAACAGGTGATATGAATTTAAATATTGCAGAAAGTAAATTAGATAATTTGATCACGCCTCCCACACCACCAGCTAATATGCCTTCATCACTATTAGAATTAAGACCAGATATTAAAGAAGCCGAACAAATCATGATTGCAGCTAATGCAAATATTGGTGTTGCAAAAGCAGCACTTTTTCCAAACATCGCCCTTACAGCTAATTTTGGAAGAGAAAGTGCTGAATTAAAAAATATCGATAAAACTGGTTCAAATATATGGGGAATAGGGCTAGGTTTGACTTTACCAATTTTTGACGCAGGCAGAACACAAGCAAAAATTTATCAAGCCACAGCAAAACAAAAAGAAGCGCTTAGCTATTATGAATCCTCAATACAAAATGCTTTTAAAGAAGTCAATAATGCGCTCGTGTCTTTAAAAGAATATACAGAGCAAGAAAATGATTTGAAGCTTACCCAAGATGCAGCTAAAAAAGCTATGGATATTGCATCTAATCGTTACAAAGCTGGTTACTCAAGTTACTTGGAATATCTTGATGCACAGCGAGTCTAGGGAAAATTGCTGATGTTAAAAAAATACTCCCTCTTGCAAAAAAATATGATGCCTTTGTTATTGAAGATGGCGCACAAGCACTTGGTGCTCGAACAAAAAAAGAATCCGTGGGTTTATTGGGTGATATAGGTATTTTTAGTTTAGGTGTAGGTAAGGGTTTAAGTATTTTTGCAGGTGGCGTTATTGTTGCTAAAAATAAGCCATTATTTTCTCTCATTCAAAAAACGAGTACTAGAATCGTTCCAACAAATTACCTCATAGAAACAAAACGTCTTCTTGAGCTTATTTTTTATTACATTTTTTATCGCCCAAGTTTATTACGTTTTGTATTTGGTATACCCTTAAGACACCATTTAAAAAAATCTAATTTTATTAAAGCTGCTGGGGACAATTGTAGCTTTAAATTTCCAATACATCGTGTAAGTCGTTATCGAAAATACATAGGCTCTAATGCATTGAATCGTTTAAATGATTTTTTGAATTCGAATCGAAAAAAAGCTATATCAAGATTAAAAAAATTAGAGGCCATCAAAGGTTTAAAAGTACTTACAACCAATGAGTCAGAAGAAACATGGCCTTTTATAGTACTTATGATGCCAAATCAGAAAATACGCGATCAAATAACTTCGGTATTGTGGTCGAAATCTTTAGGTGTTGGAAGACTTTTTATTGAAGCCATTTCAAATTATGATTATTTAAAACCTTACTTTAAAAATACAAATGTATCCGCAGGACAACAATTTGCGGCAAATACTATGATTATTTCAAATAGTCCTTGGTTAACTGACAAACATTTTAATCAAATTTATCGTGTATTGAATTTACACTTGAAATAAAGCGAAGTTTATTTCTTTAGTGCTTTTTTAGCTTGATCAATTGATTTTTTCACTTGATCAAAAGATGTGCCGCCAATATGATTTCTAGACTTGATTGAACCCTCAAGGGTGAGGTGACTATACACGTCATTTGAAATCATCTTACTAAATTTTTTTAATTCGTCGAGTCTAAGTTCTGACAAATCACATTTCTTTTTAATAGCCGCGTTCACAGCTTTTGCAACAATTTCATGTGCATCTCTAAATGCCACACCTTTAATCACAAGATAATCTGCTAAGTCTGTGGCAGTTGCATAACCTTTTAAAGTTGCTTCTTTCATATTTTTTTCATGCACTGTGATGCCTTTTAGCATATCTGCATAAATGGTTAGCACATCTAAAATGGTATTAACAGTATCAAAAAGTGGCTCTTTGTCTTCTTGATTATCTTTATTGTAAGCAAGAGGCTGCGCTTTCATCAGCATCAGAAGTGCCATCAGATGGCCTGTCACTCTTCCTGTTTTACCTCTGACTAACTCAGGGACATCAGGGTTCTTCTTTTGTGGCATGATGGATGAACCCGTACAGAACCTATCAGCAACTTCTATAAATCCAAACATGGGGCTCGACCACATAATGAGCTCTTCTGAAAATCTTGATAAGTGCGTCATAAGTAAAGATGCTGCAAAAGTAAATTCAATTGCAAAATCCCTATCTGAAACTGCATCTAAAGAGTTTTCACATACACCATCAAATTTTAGTTTTTTAGCAACCTTATTTCTATCAATAGGATAACTTGTGCCTGCAAGAGCTGCCGCACCTAAAGGCAATTGATTCATTCTTTTTCTGGCATCTTCAAACCTTGTGAGGTCTCTTTGCAACATTTCATAATAAGCCATCAAGTGATGGCCGAAAGTCACAGGCTGTGCCACTTGAAGATGAGTTAATCCAGGCATGATTGTTTTTTGGTGCTTTTCTGCTAACTGAACGACAGATAACTGAAGTATTCTAATTTTTTGAATCGTTTCATCTGTCATCGCTCTTAACCATAATCTCAAATCAGTTGCGACCTGATCGTTTCTGGATCTACCTGTATGTAATTTTTTACCAGCCTCGCCAATTTTATCCGTCAGTCTTTTTTCAATATTCAAATGAACATCTTCTAAATCTAATGACCATTTAAAAGTGCCTGCTAATATTTCTTTTTGAATATTTTGTAGGCCACTTTGAATTGCTTTTAAATCTTTTTGCGTGATAATTTTTTGGGCGGCTAACATCTCGGCATGGGCCATAGAGCCTTCAATATCATAAAGACCTAATTTTTGGTCAAACCCTATGGACGCCGTGAATCTCAGCTTTTATCTTTTTATCCAAGATTAGAAGTGAGTATTCTCGGTATGACAACCCAAGGCGATAAAACGCTTAACAAGTCACTTTCCAAAATTGGTGGTAAAGGTCTCTTTATTAAAGAACTTGAGGTTGCATTACAAAATAAAGAAGCTGATATTGCTGTTCATTCGCTTAAAGACTTGCCCATGCATTTAAGTGATGAATTTATGATTGCTGCGATTGGAAAGCGGGAAGATGCAAGAGATGCGTTTATTTCCAATGATTTTGGGGCGCTAGAAATGTTGCCTCCAGGAAGCATTGTAGGCACTTCAAGTCTTCGCCGACAAAGCCAATTACAACGTCGATTTCCTGATCTCGTCATTGAACCATTACGAGGCAATTTACAAACTCGTTTAAGAAAACTCGATAAAAAACAATATCAAGGGATTATATTGGCAGCAGCAGGACTCATTCGACTTAAATTAAAAACACGCATCCGACAATACATGTCACCTGAGAATTCAATTCCTGCTGTAGGACAAGGCGCCCTTGCTATTGAAATATTAAAAGCGCGTTCTGATCTTATAGAGCTATTAAAACCACTTCATCATCCTGAGTCAGCTCAGTGCGTTCTCGCTGAAAGAGCCATGAGTCGAACTTTGGGAGGTAGTTGCAATGTCCCTTTAGGTGCACATGCCATTATTGAAAATAAAATACTTAAACTCCAAGGCTTTGTTGCCACTATTGATGGAAAAGAAATGATTAAAGATAAAATTGAAGGCCCCGTTGAAAACGCTGAAAAGCTTGGCGAAAAACTTGCTAAACAGCTGCTTGATCAAGGTGCGGATAAAATTTTAGCAAGTCTTGCTCTATGAGTAAAAAAGAGCTTCATCAAACAGGCGTTGTCATTACGAGACCCTCTCATCAAACAGGTGAAATTAAAGCTTTAGTGAATGATCATCAAGGACATCCTATCGAATTTCCATTACTTGAAATCAAATCAAAAAGTCAAAATGAAGTCTTTCAGAATATCGTTTTAAAATTGGATGATTATGATTGGGCTATTTTTATTAGCTCAAATGCAGTTCAATTTGGTATGCCCGCAGTAAAACATGCATTTCATACATTGCCTCAATCAACACAATTTGCTGCGATTGGACCCTCCACTCAAAAAGCATTGAAATTATTTGATGTAAATGATGTGCTCATTCCAGATGAAAACTTTGATAGCGAAGGTTTACTCGCTACTAAAGAAATGAATGATATTAAAGATAAAAAAATTGTAATTTTTAGAGGTGAAGGTGGCCGTGAAACTTTGGCAGAAACCTTAAGGGCGAGAGGCGCTAAAGTAGAAAAAATACATATTTCAGCAGTGCTTATTACAAGCTCTGAAGCATGCAAAGAATTTGTTCGCTTAAGCCGCTTAAAAGATATGAATTTTTTAAAAGATGTTCTTTTTATTGTTAATCACCCGAGAATGGTGAATGTACTTGAAAGAGAATCTTTTATGACTTTTGCGTCGGATGAACCTTCCGATCAATCCATGATGAAAAAACTCTTAGAAACAATTGATCATTAATTTGATTGCATTTAATGCTTCGAAGCTTAGCTAAAAAAATTGTTTTTTACTCCTTCAAACACTCCGGAACTTTTTAATCTCAATGAAGTCAATACTAAGTAGCCAAATTTTTGTAGAAAAAAATTAAGGCTCATGTATAATGCGCGGCAAATCGTGCTTTATACACGGTTGTTATGTGTCAATTTTTTTATAACTTGATACATATTTTGTTTAATTTAATATTTAAGGAAATTACATGTCTAAGTTATTCGCTTCATTAGTTGCAGGTTTATTCGCACTTTCATTAAACGCATTCGCTGCTGACGCTGCTAAACCAGCTGCTGATGCTAAACCAGCTGCTGATGCTAAAGCTGCTCCAGCAAAAGCTGACAAGAAAGCTGCTCCTGCTGCTAAACCAGCTGCTGATGCTAAAGCTGCTAAGTAATTAGCTTTTTGTATCTAAAGAAAAAGGCGCTTTTAGCGCCTTTTTTTGTCTCTATTTGTTCTCTATTTTTTTACCGGCGCTGCAAATGTAAAAGCGTCTGAATAAAATTCATCTTCTGGAAGACCTTGTGCAGTAAACGCCTTATGAGCCACTTCTACCATCTGGGGAGCCCCACAACAATACAATTGATAATCATTCAAACTTATAAAATCTTTTAAAACGGCCTCATGCACCAAACCTTCGCGTCCTTGCCATTTATCCTCTGAAAGCGATTCAGATAAAACAGGTATATATTCAATGTGTGAAAATTCATGAGCCCATCTTTTGCATAATGCATCCATATATAAATCTTCTAATACCCTAGCGCCCCGATAAAGCTTGATGGGTCGCTTCATACCTTTTTGAATTGATTCTTCTATCATGCCCTTAATTGGCGCAAATCCTGTTCCACCGGCTACAAAAATAATAGGCTTTTTAGAATCCTCGCGTAAAAAGAAATTTCCAAAGGGGCCTTCTACGCGCAAAATAGATTTTTCTTTCATTTCTTTGAATACATATTCCGTAAATTCACCGCCTGGGATGAGTCTTAGATGTATCTCAAGTAATGAGGATTCGTGAGAAGGACTCGCAATCGAAAATGCTCGCCTCTTTCCATCTTTCAGTAGAAATTCTAGATATTGCCCTGCGACAAATTGAAGTTGGTCTGTACTCGGGAGTTTTAATTTCATGAGCATGACATCATGCGTAAGCTGCTCGAGAGCCTCAACACGAACAGGAAATATTTTGGGTCGAATATTATTAGTGATCGCGAGTTCTTTAATTTCAATAATTAAATTTTCAGTAGCAATTGCGCGACAAAATAAAGTCATGCCATTTTTAATTTCTTCTTCTGAAATCACGGATGATTGATAGTCCTCTAGGTGCACTTTGCCTTCAACTACTTTTCCTTTACATGCACCGCAAACTCCATTTCGACAACCATAGGGCAGATGAATGCCTGCATCAATTGCAGCTTCAACAATTGTTTGGCTTGGCTTCGCTTGAAAAGCGTGTCCACTAGGCAACAGTTTAATGGTGTAACTCATTATTTTAAAAGTTCATCATCGCGGCGATATTCGCCTTCAATTACGTCTTCTTCTGATGAATGCACATTTTGAGAAGTATTGTCTTTCATCGGAATAAGTAACAATATGACAGCAAAAAAATCTGTGATAACGCCTGGAATAATAAATAGGATGCCTGCAAACAAATTTCGTGCACTTCCAATCATAGCTCTGATTGGATTGCCTCCCTGTCCCATCGCGCCCATAAGCTTTGCAAAAACCAATTGTTTTTCTTCTTTGATTAATCGCCAACCGAGGTAAGTGACTAAAACCATGTAAAGAAAAAACCACCATCCATAAAGATGGCTTAGCTTAAAGATGCCCCATATTTCAATGACTGGGAAGGATAATAAAAGAATAGTAAAAAGTAATCGCATTAGGTTATTCTATGATTTTAGTTAGAATTATATGTAATAAATGATCGTTGTGCTTAAGAGCTTGATGCAATCAATCTTAAGGAACGATTTTATGATGATTTAACTCCAACTACTGTGTTTTTTATTAAAGGCCGCCACTCATGTTTAGCCGTATTTTTTCTTTATCAAAAAAATTAACGATTCTATTCAGTTTATTTTTTATCGGCTTAATTCTTAACGGTGTCTATGCAAAGGAATCTTTATTCTTAAAAGATAAGAATGATTTCTTGCAACCTGATGAAGCATTTCAGTTAACCGTTAAAAAAAATCCTCAATCTATTGAAGCATCGTTCTTTATTGCAAAGGACTATTATCTATATCGCAACAAATTTAAAGTTGAATTTGATCGGGCACCTCAAAACCAAATACTTTTGCCTGCGGCTGAAATTAAAACAGATACACATTTTGGTAAAACAGAAATTTATCACGACACTTTAAATGCTTCGATTCCCTATGATGCTAATCATCCTCCAAAAGAAATCAGTATGACTTATCAAGGATGCAGTGCAAAAGGCCTTTGCTATGCCCCGATTAAAAAAGAATTTAAATTTGATGCTATTCAGAGCAGTGGCTCAAAAACAATCAGCTCTAATTCAGAAGTTGATACGATGCAATTTTTATTGCAGTCAAAACATGTCGGTCTCATTTTACTAGGATTCTTCATTGCGGGATTATTGCTCTCACTCACGCCCTGTGTATTACCAATGATTCCAATTCTATCAAGTATCATTTTTGCATCTCATAAACGACCCAGCCATCAAACACGCTTAAAAGACTTTTTTCTATCTTTAAGTTATGTGGGTGGTGTTTCTTTCACTTATACATTGTTAGGTGTCTTTGCCGGATTATCAGGTAATTTAATAACGACAAGTATACAAAGTCCGATGCTCATGGGCATCATGGGCATCGTTTTTATTCTTCTAGCGCTTTCTATGTTTGATTTATATGCTTTAAAATTACCTCATTTTATTGAGCATTTTATTGCAACTTCAATTCTAAAGGTTGAGGGTGGAAAATATCTCAATGTGTTTATTATTGGAACGATTTCATCGCTTGTTTTAAGTCCTTGTATTGCCCCTCCTCTTGCAGGAGCCATTATTTACATTAATCAATCACGTGATTTTATTTTAGGTGGTTTAGCTTTATTTACACTTTCCATTGGCATGAGCATGCCACTTCTTCTTATTGGTATTTTTTCTGATCAATGGCTTCCTAAACGTGGTCACTGGATGGTGATTGTGAAAGAACTTATTGGCTTTATGTTAATTGCCATGGGCCTTTTTATTATGAGCCCGCTCTTCTCAGAAAATATGAATCAAATTGCTTATAGCGCTCTACTGCTAACACTCTCTATTTATCTATTTTTTGCAAATCGTCGTTTCAAATATAAGACAATGTCTTGGGTGCATTTGGCTGCTTTTGTAACGCTCATTGCTTCAATTTTACTTTTTGGATTAACACTGCAAAAAATAAATGTGATCGACAATGAAAATATTTCTAATACTTCCAAGCCTAATCATGTATCTGTTTTACCTTTTAAGCAAATTCAAAGTCTTGATGATTTATCTCGAGAGCTTAATCAACGTGACAATAAAATGATCATGCTCGACTTCTACGCTGATTGGTGTGTCTCTTGCAAAGAATACGAAAAACTTACCTTTAGTCATCCTAGAGTCAAAGAGTACTTATCTGAATACAGCTTACTCCAAGTGGATGTCACCCAAAACAATGCGGAACATAAAGCTTTATTAAAACATTTCAATCTTTATGGGCCGCCCGCTATATTATTTTTTGATAAACAACATAACGAATTACGCACTTTTAGAATTGTGGGTTACAAAAATGCTTCGCAAATGTTAGATCAACTCAAAACACTTCAACATGAAAATCAATAAAAGTTTCGTTCATCTAGCAATCTATATTCTTGCTATTATTTTTTTAGGTTTTTCTATTTTTCGCATTTTTTTAATGCCCTCAGAAAAAACCGCCTTATCCGCAGCCGCATTATTTAGTTCTAGTATTAATGACCCTGAAGGCAAGCCTCAAAACCTTAAACAATTTGAGAATAAAATTATTGTGCTTAATTTTTGGGCAACTTGGTGTGAGCCTTGTCGCGAAGAAATGCCTGAATTATCTAGCTTCTATAATGAAAATCAATCTAAAAACGTTGTGGTAGTTGGCATTGCAATTGATGAAGCAAAAGCTGTGAAGTCTTATCTTAAAGAAACAAAAGTCATATACCCGATTCTTGTAGATGAAGATAAAGGGGTAATTTTAAGTAAAAATTTAGGAAATAATGAAGGTATTTTGCCTTATACTGTAATTATCAATTCAAACGGCATCATTGAAAAAACGATTCTAGGTCGGATACATAAAGATCAATTAGATGCCACATTAAAGCCTTTATTGCAACCCTCTAAAAGTCTTTAATTTTCCTTAATTTCGTCTAATTTGTAGACAAAAAACGTTATTTTCGGCAAAATTAACTTCCATAGATTCAAGAAAAAATGCGACACATGGCAACAAAATCAATCTTAGTTTTGCACGGTCCCAACCTAAACCTCCTAGGTGAGCGCGAGCCACAGCATTACGGCAAACAAACCTTAGAAGATATCGATCAAGTTTTAAAAACCATAGCATCAGCTAAGTCTATTAAGCTTGAAACCATGCAAAGCAACAGCGAAGGAGACTTGGTAAATAAAATACAGTCGCTTCACAAAGACAAAGTTGATTTTTTGATTATTAATCCAGCAGCCTATACCCATACATCCGTTGCGATGCGTGATGCGCTATCTGCTGTCAAAGTACCATTTATTGAAGTTCATTTATCTAATGTATATGCAAGGGAGCCTTTTAGGCATCACTCCTATTTTTCTGATATCGCCGTCGCTGTGATTAGCGGCCTAGGTGCGGATGGCTATATAGCAGCCCTTAATTTTGCAATTAACGCTTAAAGTTTTAAAAAGAGGTCATCATGGATTTACGCAAACTTAAAAAATTAATCGACTTGGTTGAAGAATCTGGTATTGCTGAGCTTGAACTCACCGAAGGTGAAGAAAAAGTCAAAATCAGTCGTCAGCTTATGAATCAATCAGCGCCTATGACACACTATATTCAGGCGCCTCAGCAAGCAATGTCTCAACCGCAAGTGGCAGCTCCGGCAGAAGTGAGCGCTTCAGAAACCAAACCTATTGCTGAAAAAATTGATGGGCATGCAGTGAACTCTCCCATGGTAGGAACTTTTTATCGCTCGCCTTCTCCGGATGCTAAAGCTTTTGTTGACGTGGGCTCCAAAGTTACTAAAGGTGACACGCTTTGCATCATTGAAGCCATGAAATTACTCAATGAAATTGAAGCAGATGCAACGGGTACGATTAAAAAGATTTTGGTTGAGAATGGTCAACCTGTTGAGTACGGCGAAACTCTCTTTATTATTGGCTAATTTATTTTATGTTTGAAAAAATACTGATTGCCAATCGAGGCGAAATTGCTCTTAGAGTATTACGTGCATGTCGTGAACTTGGCATTAAAACCGTCACAGTCCATTCCGAAGCTGATCGTGATGCAAAATATGTCAAATTATCTGACGAGTCTGTATGTATTGGTCCAGCACCTTCTACACAAAGCTATTTAAATATTCCAGCTGTCATCAGCGCCGCAGAAGTAACAGATGCAGAGGCAATTCACCCTGGCTATGGCTTTTTATCTGAAAATGCAGATTTTGCTGAACGTGTCCAACAAAGTGGTTTTGTATTTATTGGTCCGCGCCCCGAAACCATTCGTCTTATGGGCGATAAAGTTAGCGCAAAAAATGCGATGAAAAAAGCAGGAGTCCCCTGTGTGCCCGGCTCCGATGGAGAGCTTCCTGAAGATCCAAAAGAAATAGTTGCTATTGCAAAAAAAATTGGTTATCCCGTCATTATAAAAGCAGCGGGCGGAGGCGGTGGACGCGGCATGCGCGTTGTTCATACTGAAGCCGCTTTAATTGCATCAGTTAATATGACAAAACAAGAAGCACAAACAGCTTTTGGTAATCCCACTGTCTATATGGAAAAGTTTTTAGAAAAACCTCGCCATATTGAATTTCAAGTCTTATCTGATGAGCACGGCAATGCTGTTTATCTTGGTGAGCGTGATTGTTCTCTTCAGCGTCGCCATCAAAAAATTATTGAAGAAGCACCAGCACCAGGTTTGTCAGCAAAGCTTCGTGAAAAAATTGGTGAGCGCTGTGCCGAAGCTTGTCGCACCATTAATTATCGCGGTGCCGGTACATTTGAATTTTTATATGAAAACAATGAATTTTATTTCATCGAAATGAATACGCGCTTACAAGTTGAACATCCTGTGACTGAATTTATCACTGGCGTTGATATTGTGCAGCAGCAAATCAAAATTGCGTCAGGTGAAAAATTACCTTTTAAACAAAAAGATATTGTGTTCAAAGGCCATGCTATTGAGTGTCGTATTAATGCAGAAGACCCTTATAACTTTGTACCATCGCCAGGCAAAGTCACGACATTTCATATGCCAGGAGGCCCTGGTGTTCGAGTCGATACACATACTTACGCAGGTTATACCGTACCATCTAATTATGACTCTATGATTGGTAAATTGATCACTTATGGAGATACACGCGATCAAGCTGTCGCAAGAATGCGTGTGGCCTTATCAGAAATGGTAGTCGAAGGTATTAAAACAAATATTCCTTTACATAAAGATCTCATGGCTGATCTTGCCTTTAACAATGGTGGCGTAAGCATCCATTATTTAGAAAAAAAACTCGGCATACAAAAAAAATAAATGGCCGCTTGGATTAATCTTAAAATCCGAGCAAGTGCAGAATATGCACATATCATAAGCGATGCTTTAATCGAGCTCGGCGCGCTTTCGTCCTCTATCGAAGACACTTATCTCAATAGCGATAATGAAGAAACACTCTTTGGTGAACCCAATATACCGAGCAATACGATTTGGCAACACAACAACATTGAATCTCTTTTTGATGACTCTGTATCTATAGATATCATTATTGATGAGCTTAAAACGATTACCGGTTTATCTCAAATTGATTACACGCTTGAAACTGTTGAAGAACAAAACTGGGTCGCTTTAACACAATCTCAATTTGAACCTATTAGTATTTTGGATAAACTTTGGATCGTGCCCAGTTGGCATACAAGCCCTAATCCAAATGCGATCAATATTGTTTTAGATCCTGGATTAGCATTTGGTACAGGCAGTCATCCTACAACACATTTATGTTTAGAATGGCTCATTAAAGAAATTAATGCGAATGATCGTGTTTTAGATTACGGATGTGGGTCAGGTATTTTATCGATTGCAGCAAAAAAATGTGGTGCAAAAGAAGTTGTTGGTGTTGATATTGATCCACAAGCAATTATTTCAAGCATGCATAACGCAAAAGAAAATCATGTAGATGTTCACTTTTACAATTCCGAATCAAGATTAAACTTTGAAGCCGATATTGTGGTGGCAAATATTTTATCTAGCGCACTCTCTGTCTTGGCTCCCATCTTAGCCAAGGCTTGCAAACCTCACGGAAAAATTGCGTTATCTGGTATCTTGAAAGCGCAAGTTGAAATGCTGACTGAAATATATAGCGCATGGTTTAATTTAAATAAACCCGTTGAGCGTGAAGGCTGGATTCTCATGTCAGGCACGAAAAAAAGTATTTCCTAATTTTTTTAATTCGTTTATGATGCAAACTCCTCTTAATAAAAAGGATTAGTAAATGAAGAA
>RHAY01000031.1 GCA_010031285.1 Methylophilaceae bacterium
TTCTGATATAGCGATCGAGGAAGATTTGAACGGTAAAATTAGACGCAACGTCATGGATACTAGAAACGCTTTATCATTTTTAATGCGCTCGAAACTTTTATCTGTCAGTCAACATGAAGATGTAAAAGAAATTCTTCGTGACATCGATTCTTTGGACGGCCATACATCGTTCTTGTTTAATAAGATTAACTTTCAAATGGACGCGACTGTTGGTTTCCTAAACGTAAATCAAAATATTGATTTGAAAAGATTGACGATTATTAGCGTGGTTTTTATGCCAGTGAATATTATCGCAGGCATTGGCGGCATGTCCGAATTCAGTATGATGACTAATGGTATTCCTTGGCAATTAGCCTATGGCTGTTTTATCTTGGCTATGGTTATTATCGGGGCAGTAACGTTTTTAGGTTTGAGAACTTTCGAGAATAAACGCATCGAAAGGTTGAGATCAGAAAATTCTTTTGATAAATAAAAAAAGCTACTTAAAGTAGCTTTTTTTATTTTACTGGTTTACCGTCTTCATAGAGCGTTTTAGATTTAACATCACCATTTTTTTCCCAATAAATCTCATAACCTTCTTTTTTGCCATCTTTAAAGTTTGCCTCAGATCGCTTAGCGCCATTGTCATACCATTGATTAAAAGAACCATGTTCTTTGCCATCTTTATAATGTGCCTCTAATTTAAGTTGACCATTTTCATACCACTGATTCCAGACGCCATCTTCTTTATCATTTTTATAACTTGTTTGAATATATTTTAATCCACTGTTGTACCAAAAAGTTTCAGATCCTTCTTTTTTACCATTGACGTAATGAACTTCATACTTAAGATTACCGTTTTGATATTTTTCAGTCTGAGTGCCTGTGAATAATTTTTCAGTACTCTCTTTTGAAAAAGATAAGGACGATATAGATATAAAAAGAATAATCGCAATAAAGTGAGAAATTTTCATAAATTTAACTTGCTAAGCACGTTGATTTATAACTTTTAACAGTCGTAAGAGACGCTTTTAAATCTTCTTTTGGATAAAAGAAGGGTTCATCTAAATAAGATTCTTCTATCAACTCACAGCTTTTTTGATCAAGCTTTTTAATACTTGCTACAAAACAAGAAGGGTTGTATTTAATCAGCTCTTCCATGAGAGCTGCGACTTTAGCTTTTTTATCATTATTTGATGCATTATCCAGCGCAATTTTAATGAATTGATCAAGTTGTGAAGGATTTTTACATTGATTGATATTGTTTATAAAATTCTTTTGTAACTCAAGTTGTTGGGTATTGATATCTTGATTTGCAAAAACCCATGAACTGCTCAAAATTGCCACAAAAAATGTTGTAAATATTTTCATTTAGCTAATACTCAAAATTGAAGTGCTCTTAAGTCTTAAGTTTTGTAAAAAAGTTCATAAAAAATTACATTGAATAATGTTAGATATCATTTAGTGACGCGTTTTTTGGGATTTTGCAGTTAAAGGCTTGTTTCTGGCGAATTGATGAAGTCTTTTTGAGTGATTTTCAGAAAGAGGCTGTCTGCCCGGAATGAGATGTTTTTTACTCTCTCCAATTAAGTCAGGGCGACCCATGCGTTGTAGTGCCTCACGAAGCATAGGCCAATTTTTTGGATCATGATATCGAATAAAAGCTTTATGAAGTCGACGAATACCGCCTGCACGAGGAATCGGCACTGCTTCGCTATCGTTTGTTACTTTTCTTAAAGGATTTTTACCTGAGTGATACATCGCTGTGGCCATCGCCATAGGGGTAGGGGTAAAAGTTTGAACTGTTCTTTAAGCCAGAGCGCTAAATTCAACATATCTTCATCGGTAGTACCTGGATGTGCTGCAATAAAATAGGGAATTAAATATTGCTCTTTACCTACTTCTTTTGAGAAGCGATCAAACATCTCTTTAAATTTATTATATGAACCCATGCCAGGTTTCATCATTTTAGATAAAACATTTTCTTCGGAGTGTTCAGGTGCAATTTTCAAATAACCACCGACATGGTGCTGCACAAGCTCTTTCACATATTCGGGGGAAGTGACAGCCAAATCATAACGAAGTCCTGACCCAATCAGAACTTTTTTAATGCCTTTGGTATTTCTTGCCTTGCGATAAAGCTGTATGAGGGCTGTGTGATCAGTATTTAAATTTTCACAAATGCCTGGATAGACACATGAGAGTTTCCTACAGGAAGCCTCAATCGTTTCTGATTTACATGCCATGCGATACATATTTGCTGTAGGACCACCTAAATCTGAAATGACACCTGTGAACCCCTCCACTTTATCTCTAATCTCCTCAACTTCTTTTAAGATACTTTCCTCGGATCTACTTTGAATAATTCGTCCCTCATGTTCTGTAATAGAACAGAAAGTGCATCCCCCAAAACAGCCGCGCATAATATTGACTGAGAAACGAATCATTTCCCATGCAGAAATTTTAGCGTCGCCATAAGCTGGATGAGGTTTTCTTGCATAAGGCATGCCGTAAACATAATCCATCTCTTTTGTTGAAAGAGGAATAGGGGGTGGGTTTAACCATACTTCACGATCCCCATGTTTTTGGATGAGTGCACGGGCATTACCTGGATTCGCCTCTAAATGAAGGACGCGTGATGCGTGAGCATAGAGTACAGGATTATCAACCACTTCTTCAAAGCTTGGTAATCGAACCACTTGTTTACTTCGATCCGTTTTTGTTTTTCGAACAACTTGGATAACTTTGACATCTTCAGGTAATTTTTCTTTAGTTTCGCAATCACTTCCAACCCCCATTTTCATTTCATAGGGATCAGCGTGCACTTCAATTTTTCCGGGGCGATCAAGGTGGGTGGATGCAACTTCTTCCCAACCCTCAGGGATTTTTTTGCGCAAGAATGCGGTGCCTCTAATATCTTGAATGTTTTCTACTTTTTCTCCATCAGCAATACGATGTGAGAGTTCAATGAGCGCGCGCTCAGCATTGCCATATAACAAAATATCAGCTTTTGAATCAACCAAGATTGAACGACGAACTTTGTCAGACCAATAATCATAATGGGCAATACGTCGAAGACTCGCTTCAATGCTTCCAATGACCAATGGCACGTCTGAAAATGCTTCCCGACAGCGTTGAGAATAAACAAGCACTGCTCGATCAGGACGCTTGCCAGCAATTGCACCTGGCGTATAAGCATCATCTGAACGAATTTTTCGATCAGCTGTATATCGATTCACCATGCTATCCATATTCCCAGCGGTGATACCAAAATAGAGATTGGGTTTACCCAGCGCTTTGAATGGCTCAGCACTTGACCAATCAGGTTGAGAAATAATACCTACGCGAAATCCCTGATCTTCAAGTAATCGACCCACTAAGGCCATACCAAAGCTTGGATGATCAATATAGGCATCACCTGTCACTAAAATAATGTCGCAACTATCCCAACCTAATACATCCATTTCAGCTCGTGTCATGGGGAGGATTGGAGCTATACCAAAGCGTTTCGCCCAGTAAGGGCGGTATTTATGAATGGCTTTTACCAAAGATTGCGTGGTTGTTTGCATAGTTGAGTATTTTACTCCGATAAACTAATTAAACGCTTTATAATTAACTAGTTAAAGTAATTATTCAACCAATCAGAGAGTTTGTATGCATTTTGAATTAATCGATTTAGCGATCAGTATATGTTTATTACTTGGCGCAGTTTTGTATACCTCAGTAGGACATGCAGGCGCTTCAATTTATATTGCGATCATGACGCTATTTAGTATCCCAAGCACAGTGATTAAACCAACTGCATTAGTTTTAAATATTTTTATTGCCTCATTTACGAGCTGGCGTTTTATACGACAAGGTTTTTTTGATTTAAAAGTTTTATTTCCAATTGCAATAGGCGCTATCCCTTTTGCATTTTTAGGTGGCTTTATTAATGCACCGAGCCATATTTATAAATCGATTGTTGGACTGATTCTTTTGTTATCTGCGATATCACTTGTGACCAATCTTTCCAAGAAAATTGATAAAAATCTTAAGAAACCACCTTTTATTTTAGCGATGATCATCGGTTCACTTATTGGATTTTTGGCAGGACTAACAGGAACAGGTGGAGGTATATTTTTGTCTCCGCTTATATTATTTTTAGGATGGAGCTCAACTAAAACAACTTCGGGTATCACTGCACTTTTTATTTTAATTAATTCGAGTTTTGGCCTTCTTGGAAATTATTCTTCTGTTCAGAATTTACCAACTCAATTACCTTTATTTATAGGTGCGACTTTAATGGGTGCAATTATTGGTACAACACTTGGGATAAGGTTTTATACAGCGAATACTATTAAAAAAACATTGGCATTAGTTTTGGTGATCGCTGGATTTAAATTATTACTGACCTAATTTCTTAAAATGGCAAATGAGATTTTGGACTCGCTAAAGTTAAAACATCTCTAAAAGAGTTTTGAATTCTCTCAAGCGCAATTTTATTTTCAGCTTCAAATCTTAAAACAATCACAGGCGTTGTGTTTGATGCCCGCATTAGTCCAAAGCCATCTTGATATTCCACGCGTAATCCATCAACTTTAATAATCTCGAGGGCATTATCAAATTTTGCTTCATTTTGTAATTTTTTTATTAATGCGTGAGGCTCACCTTCCTTCATTTTAATTTGAAGTTCAGGTGTACTTATACTATTTGGTAAGTTATTTAAAACTTTAGATGGATTATCAAAGCGACTTAAAATTTCGAGAAGTCGAACACCTGCATAAATACCATCATCAAAACCATACCAACGTTCTTTAAAAAACGTATGCCCACTCATTTCACCAGCAAGTGCTGCATTTTCTTCTTTCATTTTCGCTTTAATAAGTGAGTGACCTGTTTTCCACATCAAAGGTTTGCCACCTTTATCATGAATCCATTGAAATAAAGTACGCGTTGATTTCACATCAAAGATAATTGTGGCGTTTGGATTTCGACTTAATACATCTTCTGCAAATAATAAAAGTTGTCGATCCGGATAAATGATTTGACCATCTTTTGTCACGACTCCCAAACGATCTGCATCACCATCAAATGCAAAACCTAATTCAGCATCACTTTCTTTGAGATGCGCTATGACATCATTTAAGTTATGAGGTTCAGAGGGATCAGGGTGGTGATTTGGAAATGTGCCATCTACATCACAGAATAATTCTTCTACCGAACAACCAATACTTTCGTAAATTTTTCGAGCGTAAGCCCCTGCCACGCCATTGCCACAATCTATAACAATTTTCATGGGACGTTTTAAATGAATATGATTTTTGATTGCTTCAATATAGTTATTTGCAATGTCATATTTTTTTTCTAAGCCTTGACCTTCATGAAAGTTTTCTTCTTCTATACGTGAGTATAGTTTTTGTATCGCTTCTGTTGATAATGTGTCTCCCCCTAGGACCATTTTTAATCCATTGTAGTCGGGCGGATTATGGCTACCCGTGACCATGACACCTGATTGGGTATTAAGAAAGAACGTGGAAAAATAAACCATAGGTGTTGTCACCATGCCTAGATTAATGACATTAATACCTGATTTAAGTATGCCTTTGATGAGTGATTGAGATAATGTTGGACCTGAAAGTCTTCCATCAAAACCAATACAAATGTCTTTTTGGCCTCGATCAATCGCCTCACTACCAATAGCGCGTCCTATGATCTCCACAAATTCAGCCGTCAGGGTTTTGCCCACAATCCCACGGATATCGTAGGCCTTAAAAATCTCTTTAGGAAGTATCGCCATAATCTATTCGGATTCTTCAATCCATGCGAGCTGAATGGCCTCTAGAATTTTTTCCCCACATTTATTAGGATCATCTTGAAAGCCCTCAAGGGCTAGGATCCATTGATATAAGTCGGTAAATCGAATTGTCTTAGGATCTATATCAGGATATTTGTCGAACAAAGCCTCAGCAATTCTCTGACTATCAGTCCAATGCATACAAACCTTCCTTATCAATATAATTCAAAGGGATTATAACTTTTAGATTTTATCTAAGATAGAACTTCATTAAGAAAGATAGGTCAGACCCATGATAAAATAACGACTTTTCTGAGATAAGAATCTCTAATCATTTTAAATACATAGCGGAAATATAGACATGTTTAGCAAAGCTCAAAAATTAAGTATTGTGGATCCAGAAATTGCACTTCAAGTCACTCATGAAGTGAAGCGACAAGAAGATCATATAGAGCTAATTGCGTCCGAAAACTATACAAGTCCAGCTGTGATGGAAGCTCAGGGCTCCCAGCTTACAAACAAATATGCAGAAGGCTATATTGGAAAGCGTTTTTATGGTGGTTGTGAGTTTGTAGATAATGTTGAACAAATTGCAATTGATCGATTAAAGAAATTATATGGCGCTGAATATGTGAATGTGCAACCGCATTCAGGCAGCCAAGCAAATCAAGCCGTATATTTTTCAATACTGAAACCCGGCGATACGATTATGGGTATGAATTTAGGACATGGCGGTCATTTAACTCACGGTTCACCTGCAAATCTATCAGGCAAACTCTTTAATATTGTGCCTTATGGACTTAATGCAAATGAAGAGATCGATTACGATGAAATGGAAAAGCTCGCGATCGAATCAAAACCTAAACTCATTATCGGTGGTGCTTCAGCTTATGCGTTGCGTTTCGATTGGGAACGTATGTCCCAAATTGCAAAAAAAGTAGGTGCTTATTTCATGGTAGATATGGCGCACTACTCAGGATTAATTGCTGCAGGTGTTTATCCGAACCCTGTTCCCTTTGCAGATTTTGTAACATCAACCACACATAAAACTTTAAGAGGCCCTCGTGGCGGTATCATTTTGGCGAAAGCTGAATTCGAAAAAAGTATTAATAGTTTTGTATTCCCTGGAGTTCAAGGGGGACCTTTAATGCATGTGATTGCAGCAAAAGCCGTTGCTTTTCTGGAAGCACTGAAACCTGAATTTAAAGCCTATCAAACACAGGTTATTAAGAATGCACAAACTATGGCTGAGTCATTAAGTAAGCGCGGTGTCCGCATTATTTCTGGTCGCACGGAATCGCATGTGTTTTTAGTGGATTTAAGACCTAAAGGACTCACGGGAAAAGTGGCGGATGTACTTTTAGGTCAGGCTCATATCACAGTTAATAAAAATTCAATTCCAAATGATCCAGAAAGTCCTTTTGTGACTTCAGGTATTCGTATCGGATCGCCCGCCATTACGACACGGGGCTTCAAAGAAAAAGAAGCTGACATGGTGGCACAAATGATTGCTGACATTCTTGATCACCCTCATGATGAAAAAGTGATTAATGAAACTAAAGCTAAGGTTGTTGCTTTAACCACTCAGTTCCCTGTCTACGGGTCCTAATTTAGATTTAAATACCTCAAGTGAAATGCCCATTCTGCGGAACTGATGATACTCAAGTCGTTGACTCAAGAGTGAATGATGAGGGAAATTCAATTCGCCGTCGTCGTCGCTGTTCAGAATGCGATAAACGTTTTACGACATATGAATCAGTTGAACTTACACTCCCTCAAGTGGTGAAGCAAAATGGCAAACGGGAAGACTTTAGTCGTAACAAACTTCACCAATCATTAAGTCGCGCGCTTCATAAACGTCCTGTGCCTGTTGAATATATAGATCAAGCGATTGAACGAATCATTCAAAAAGTCCTAGCGTATGGCGAGAAAGAAATTACTGCACGCGAGTTAGGTGAAAATGTCATGCACGAATTAAAAAAAATGGATAAGGTGGCATATATTCGTTTTGCTTCCGTTTACAGAAGTTTTTCAGATGTGGAAGACTTTCATGATGTTATTCGCGACCTTGATTAAATGAATTTTCGTTCACCTCAATTTTTCATGAGTGAAGCTTTGAGGCTTGCAGAAAAAGCTTTATTCACAACATCACCCAA
>RHAY01000032.1 GCA_010031285.1 Methylophilaceae bacterium
TTATTAACTCTGTCGCCTCACTAGAATCAGCCAATAAAAATTCATTAAGTTTTTTTAATAATCCTAAATATCTGGATTTATTAAAAAATACAAAAGCAGGGCTAGTCATTCTTAATAGCGAAAGTCTCGCTCTCTATAATGGTCCTTCCATAGTTGTAGATAATCCTTATTTGTATTTTGCAAAAGTTTCTCGACTTTTAAATCCTATCAAAATTTTAAAAAAAGAAATTCATAGTTCTGCAATTATTCATCCCTCTTGTAAATTAGGAAAAGATATCTACATTGGTCCAAATGTTGTAATCGAGGAAAATGTTACTATCGCTGATGGCGTTTCTCTTCATGCAGGGGTCATAATTGAAAGTGATAATGTCATAGGCGCTAACTCAAACATTCATCCTAATGTTGTAATAAAGACAAATTCAATTATCGGAAAAAATTGCACTCTATTCGCTGGGGCTGTCATTGGGTCAGACGGTTTTGGTTATGCAAAAGATAATGGGAAATGGCTTGGCATACCTCAAATAGGAAGAGTTGTTTTGGGTGATAACGTAGATATTGGTTCAAATTCAACCATAGATCGGGGCACTTTAGATGATACTATTGTTTCTAGTGGCGTTAAAATTGACAATTTAGTACAAATTGGACACAACTGTATGATTGGTGAAAATACGATTATTGCAGGGTGTGTGGGTATTGCTGGTAGTGCTAAAATTGGAAAAAATTGTGCTATTGGAGGAGCTGCTATGATCTTAGGACATTTATCAATTGCAGATAATGTTACGATTTCACCAGGCTCAATGATCACAAGGTCAATAAGAAATCCTGGCACTTATACTGCACTTATGCCTTTCCAAAATCATGAAGCATGGCTTAAAACTGCAGCAAAAATTAGAAGATTAAAATAATAGGAATAGCAAAGATGGCAGAAAATACTGCAATGGATATACATGAAATTTTAAATCACTTACCTCACAGATATCCTTTTGTGCTTATTGATAGAGTGATTTCAATGGAGCTCGGCAAGGAAATTTTCGCGATAAAAAATGTTTCAATTAATGAGCCTTTTTTTCCAGGACATTTTCCTTATTATCCGGTGATGCCAGGCGTTTTAATTATAGAAGCAATGGCTCAGGCTGCAGCTATTTTGTCTTTCAAGACAATGGATACAAAACCATCCGATGATTCAGTTTATTATTTTGCTGGGATAGATAACGCGCGCTTTAAAAAACCAGTTTCGCCTGGCGATCAACTTATTATTCATGTAAAAATTGACCGCGTCCTAAAAGGTATATGGAAGTATGTTGCAGTTGCTAAAGTGAATGATGAAGTCGTTGCTGAAGCAAGTATGATGTGTATCTTGAAGCCCATCGAAAAAAAATA
The DNA here is from genome assembly GCA_010031285.1 of Methylophilaceae bacterium. GTDB lineage: Bacteria > Pseudomonadota > Gammaproteobacteria > Burkholderiales > Methylophilaceae > Methylopumilus. The sequence goes on from RHAY01000032.1 coordinate 1,381, forward strand.
AACTCATAAAGCTGTAATATTATTTTGATTCATCCTACCGCAATAGTTAACTCCAAAGCCAATTTAGATTCTAGTGTTAAAGTTGGCCCTTACTCAATTATTGATGCAGACGTAAGTATTGGAGCAGGATCAGTGATTGGTAATCATGTGACAATTACCGGAAACACTACGATCGGTAAAAATAATTATATCTACCACTACAGTTCTATTGGTGAATCGCCTCAAGATAAAAAATATAATCAAGAAAAAACATTTTTAGAAATTGGCGATAATAATACCATTAGAGAGTTTTGTACTTTCAATCGAGGTACTGCTCAAGACCAAAGCTTAACAAAAATAGGTAATGATAATTGGATTATGGCTTATGTTCATCTTGCCCATGATTGCGAAATTAAAAATCACACAATATTAGCTAACAACACATCCCTTGCTGGCCATGTAACCATCGATGATTATGCAATTTTAGGTGGTTTTACTTTAGTACATCAATTTTGTAAGATTGGAAGTCATATTATTACGGCGGTGAATACCGTGGTTTTTAAAGATATACCGCCTTATATAATAGCTGCGGGATATGATGCAAAGCCAAATGGTATTAATGTTGAAGGCCTGAAAAGAAGGGGATTTGATCCAAAAATCATCACTAAAATCAAAGAGGCATATAAGATTTTATATCGGAAAGGACTTTCCCTTAACGAAGCTGAAGCGCAAATTAAATTATTAAGTAAAGATACCAAAGAGCTCAATCTTTATACAGATTTTATAGCAAAATCTACCCGCGGTATTATTCGTTAACAATGAAAACGATTGCTATAGTTGCCGGAGAATCTTCCGGAGACTTGCTAGGAAGTCACTTAATCAGGTCTTTGAAATCATCTCGATCTGATCTTAAATTTATTGGTATAGCTGGGCCAAAAATGATGAAAGAAGGTGCGGTCTCATTATTTTTAATGGAAGAACTCTCAGTGAGAGGTTATTTTGAAGCCTTTAAAAAATTATTTCATCTGATACAGCTAAGAAAAAATCTTCTAAATCAAATCCTAAATCAAAAGCCTGATTTATTTATTGGTGTTGATGCACCTGATTTTAATTTTTGGATTGAAAGGCAGCTAAAGAAAAAAGGCATACCTGTAATCCATTATGTAAGCCCTTCAATTTGGGCATGGAGAGGAAATCGACTCAGAAAAATTAAAAAATCTGTAGATCATATGCTAACCATATTTCCATTTGAGAAAAATATTTATTCAAAAGCAAATATCCAAGCAACTTTTGTTGGACATCCACTCGCTGAGATGATTCCGCTTTATTCTAATAAAAAGAAAGCTCAAGATAAACTTAAAATTATTAAAGCTACCAAGGTCATTGCACTTTTACCAGGAAGCAGACAAGGAGAGGTGACGTGGCATGCGCAACTTCTTATAGATTCAGCTACTGAGATATCAAAAAGAATTCGTGATGTTAAATTTCTTGTGCCCTTGCCAACAAGAGAAACATACGATATTTTCTCCAAAACTCTGTTTAAAAATACGCATGCAGAATTAGATATTCAGCTCCTTGTTGGCCATGCGTCAGATGCTATTAATGCGGCTGATCTTGTTATTGTGGCCTCAGGCACAGCAACTCTTGAAACCGCTCTTTATAAAAAACCTATGATTGTTATTTATAAAATGTCATCAATTAGCTGGCAAATTCTTAAACGTATGCGATATCTACCTTTTGTAAGTCTCCCAAATATTCTTCTTAATAAGTTTATCGTGCCAGAACTTTTACAAAGTGATGCGACCTCTGATAATATTTCTTCTAAAGCTATCGAAATTTTAAAAAATGCCCCTTACCGAAAAAATTTATTAATCCAATTTACAAAAATACATCATCAATTAAAACAAAATACCTCTGACCGTCTAAGCAAAGTTATTTTAAAATTCATAAAGTAAATGTATGAACACTTAATTTGTGGAGTTGACGAAGCTGGCAGAGGCCCTCTAGCTGGACCAGTTTATGCTTCAGCTGTTATATTAGGACCAAATTTTAATACTGAAGGCTTACGCGATTCTAAAAAGCTCTCGGAGTCTAAAAGATATTTTCTAGCAGAACAAATAAAGCGGAATGCCTTGGCTTGGTCAGTGGGTATTTGTACTGCAAATGAAATCGATGAGGTAAATATTCATCAGGCTACACTTTTAGCTATGGAAAGAGCTATTAAAACATTAAAGGGTTTTACCTCAATTAAAATTTTAGTTGATGGGCTATTTTGTCCTGAAGTAGATTTCGCATGTGAGGCTATTGTAAAGGGTGATGATAAAGTCGCAGAGATCTCTGCAGCCTCAATTATTGCAAAAACTGAACGCGATTTAAAAATGATTGAAATTGATAAGATTTATCCTGCCTATCAATTTAAAAAACATAAAGGCTACCCAACTAAATTTCATATAGAGATGATTAAAAAAAATGGGCTTTGTGAATACCACCGAAAAAGTTTTTCGCCTATAAAAGAAATGCTAGCTTTGCAAAAGAAACACGCAAGGCTTATTTTTTAAATCACGGGTAATTTCTTTTTTCCAATCCCCAATATTTTTTGTCAAAATCAATTCATTTTGAGAAGTTATATCTAAACCTATACAAAGTTTTGTTTGTTCTTTGAGGTTTTCAATCAAATCATTGAAAACATGTTGATTTCGATAAGGTGTTTCAATAAATATTTCTGTTTCATTATTTTTCTTTGATTCATTTTCAATTGAAATTATTTTTTTTATTCTTTCTTCTTTGTCAGAAGGAAGGTAGCCATGAAATTTAAATTGCTGTCCATTAAGCCCTGAAGCCATAAGTGCCAGTAAAATTGAAGATGGGCCGGTCATTGGTATGACTTTGATGTTATTTTGGTGAGCCAAAGCAACCATTTTTGCACCAGGATCAGCGACTGCTGGACAGCCTGATTCTGAAAGCAATCCAACATTAAAACCTTTTATAAGGGGGATTAAAAAATTTTTAATTTCTTCTTCATTGGTAGATTTATCAAGCACTTCAAAATTTAATTGATGAATAGGCTTGTGAAGTTTAAGCGCGCTGAGATAAAACCGAGCAGTTTTCGCATTTTCGACAACAAAATAATCTAAATCCTTAACAATCTTTTGATGTTTTTCTAAAAGGACAGATTCCTTAGAATTTTGGTCGATTGATACTGGAATAAGATATAAAATCCCGCCTTCTTTATTTGTCATTGTAATGCAACGCCTTCATTACGAAGCATATTAGATAGTTCTATAAGGGGGAGTCCTACGAATGCTGTTGGATCTACACCTTTTATGTAATCAAGAAGGGTAATACCAAGGCCTTCGGATTTAATACTTCCTACACAATTGTATGGTTGTTCTTTCAATAAATAGGATTCGATTATTTCGGCGTTTAATTTTTTGTACTTAACTTCAAAATCAACGACACATTCTTGTAATTTTTTAGTTTGAGTATTTAACAAACAAAGAGAAGTATAGAAAGTCACAACTTGTCCACTTAAAAATTGAAGTTGTTTTACAGCATTTGTATGTGTGTTTGGTTTTTCAATAATTTCATTTTGACATTCTGCTGTTTGATCTGAACCAATGATAAGCGAAGATGAATAGTGCGGTGCAACCTTAAATGCTTTTTCCCGTGCAAGTCTTACAGAGATTTCTTTTGCTTTTTCTGCTGTTCGGGGGGACTCATCGATGTCAGGATTAAAGACATCAAAGGGCAATTTAAAACGTGATAATAATTCTCTTCGGTATGGCGATGACGATGCTAAAACAAGCGTTATCATGCATCGTTTTCTTTTTATTCAGGTTGAATTTCTAGTAATGTTTCATCTGGTGATACCGACTCACCCTTTGAAACATGGATTGCAACTACAATACCTGAAGTAGGAGACTGAATTTCATTCTCCATTTTCATAGCTTCAATAACAATAATGCTATCGCCAGCTTCAATCCTATCACCAATTTTAACTTTAACATCAATAATTGTTCCCGGCATAGCTGTTGTAATACAGCCCTCATGGTTAGGTCTCGGCCTTACCGTCTTTGAATTTTCTTGGGTTAGTTTTTTTGATGATTTTTTTCCATTAGTGACTTCAACTTCATTTAAAGTTTCAACCAACACCTCTTCAGAAATACCATCTACCGAGACATAAAATGGCCTTCTTGCTTCGCCGGTATAGCCTGATCCTGTTAATTTAATATTAAATGTTTCACCATGAAGGGTGACATTGAACTCACTTGGTGCAAATTTTTCAGCAGATGAAAATACACTATCTTTCGGAAGAAGTGGCTCAGGTTTGATGCTACCTGCATTTCTTTCCTGTAAAAATATTTTTGCAATATCGGGGAACATAGCATACGTTAATACATCTTCATCAGACTTTGTAATTTGTTCAGCTTCAATTTTAAGTTTCGCAAGCTCAGGATCAAGAAGATCAGCGGGTCTACATGTTAATGGCTTCTTATCACCAATTGCCATTGTTTGTATTTTTTGATTCACTTTACCAGGTGCTTTTCCGTATTCGCCCATGAAATAACTTTTTGTTTCATTTGTAATTGATTTGTATCGGGCTCCTGTTAAAACGTTCAATACCGCTTGAGTCCCTACAATTTGCGAAGTTGGAGTCACGAGTGGGGGATATCCTAAATCTTCTCGAACTTTTGGTATTTCAAGTAGCACTTCGTTCATACGATCTAATGCGCCTTGTTCTTTAAGTTGATTGGATAAATTTGAAATCATACCCCCAGGTACCTGATTGCTTAAAACGCGGGTATCAACTCCTGTGTAATCAGATTCAAATTGCCAATATTTTTTTCTCGCAACTTTCAGATATTCGCTAATTTCCTCAACTTTTTTAATATCAATGTCTGTTTGATAACCTAAGTCTTCTAAGGCAGCGATTATTGATTCTGTGGATGGATGGCTTGCACCCTCCGCAAAACTAGAATTACATGTATCAATGATTTCAGCACCATTTTGCACTGCGGTGATAAGATTAATACTCGCTAACCCAGAGGTTGCGTGGGAATGAATATGAATCGGTAATGCAACTGATTTTTTTAAGGATGTTACAAGATCTTTAGTTGCTGAAGGAGTCAAAAGACCTGCCATATCCTTAATGGCAATAGTGTCACATCCATATTTTTCCATTTCTTTTGCAAGACTGACAAAATAAGGAATGTCGTGCACAGGGCTCGTGGTGTAACTTAAAGTACCTTCTGCATGTTTTTTGTATTTTTTTACCGATTTAATTGATGTTGTAAGGTTTCTTACGTCGTTCATTGCATCAAAAATTCTAAATACATCGACACCATTATTAGCAGATTGCTTTACAAAGGCATCGACAACATCATCTGAATAATGACGATATCCCAATAAATTCTGTCCCCGAAGAAGCATTTGTATGCGAGAGTTTGGCAGTGCCTTTCTTAAAAGCTTTAAACGTTCCCATGGGTCTTCTTTTAAAAATCTAACACAAGCATCAAATGTAGCACCTCCCCATGCTTCAATTGACCAAAAGCCAAGCGCATCTAGTTGAGGACATATCGGGAGCATATCTTCGGTGCGAAGTCTTGTGGCGATTTGACATTGATGCCCATCTCTTAAAACTAATTCGGTGATATGTATTTTTTTCATAACTCTTTAAATGCCCTCGTGAGCTGCAATCGCTGCTGATATCGCTGCTGCCATTAATTCAGGAGGAAATTGACTCTGATAGTTTATAAGTTCTGGGTGATTATCTACAAAGCTTGTATTGAATTTTGCTTCTTTAAATTGTTTATTGTTCATAATTTCTAAATAATAAGGGATTGTTGTTTTAACTCCAAATACCACAATATCGTTCAGGGCTCTTTTGCCTCGCTGAATAACGTTCTCCCAATTTAATGCCCATACGGTTAATTTTGCGCACATAGAATCGTAATAGGGGGGGATGACATAACCTGTATAAATAGATGCATCAATCCGAACACCAGGGCCACCAGGCGCATAATAACGTGTAATTTTCCCAAAAGACGGCATGAAGTCATATTTAGGGTCTTCTGCGTTGATGCGATACTCGATTGCAAAACCTCTAAATTGAATTTCCTCTTGCTTATATTGTAAAGATAACCCAAAAGCAATTCTGATTTGTTCTTGAACAATATCAATACCCGTAATAGATTCGGTGATTGTATGTTCAACTTGAAGACGGGTATTCATCTCCATAAAATAAAAGTTATTTTCATCGTCGAGAAGAAATTCAACCGTACCAGCGTTTTCATAATTAACAGCTTTAGCCGCTTTAACAGCAAGTTCACCCACATAATTTCTTTGGGCATTAGTTAACTGAGGTGAAGGCGCTATCTCAATAAGTTTTTGATTACGCCTTTGAATGGAGCAGTCGCGCTCAAAGAGATGTACTACATTGCCATAGCTATCGGCCAAAATTTGAACTTCAATATGTTTAGGCGATACGATACATTTTTCGATAAAAACTTCAGGCTTACCA
>RHAY01000033.1 GCA_010031285.1 Methylophilaceae bacterium
TATCATTGGCACTGTAGCAGGACCTCATCCTTATCCCATGATGGTGCGTGATTTTAATTCTGTTGTAGGTATTGAATGCAAAACACAGATGAATGACATGCTTGGTAGACAACCTGATGCGGTGGTGGCGTGTGTAGGTGGAGGTTCTAATGCCATGGGTATTTTCTATCCTTATATTGATTTACGCGAAGTGCGATTGATTGGAGTTGAAGCAGCAGGCCACGGTATCGAAACAGGAAAACATGCCGCGCCTTTAACGGCTAATAGCCCTATAGGCGTATTACATGGTAACCGAACTTATTTAATGCAAAATGAAGAAGGTCAGATTATTGAAACGCATTCAATTTCAGCAGGCCTTGATTATCCCGGCGTAGGCCCTGAACATGCCTGGTTAAAAGATATTAAACGCGCTGAATATGTAGCAGTGACCGATACAGAAGCTTTAGATGCATTCCATAATTTATGTCGCACAGAAGGTATTATTCCGGCGCTTGAAAGTAGTCACGCTTTAGCTTACGCAGAGAAATTAGCAAAGACCATGAAGCCTGACCAAATTATTCTTGTGAATTTATCAGGCCGCGGGGATAAAGATATCAATACTGTAGCTAAGATTTCAAATATCAATTTATAAAATTTATATGTCGAGAATTGCAAATACATTTAAAGCACTCAAAGAAAAAAATAAAAAAGCTTTAATCCCTTATATTACTGCTGGAGATCCTCATCCTGAATTAACTGTATCCATGTTGCACGCATTAGTGGACGCAGGTGCAGACATGATTGAGTTGGGGATTCCATTTTCAGATCCAATGGCAGATGGCCCGACCATTCAAAGAGCGAGTGAGAGGGCTCTAGCGCATCACGTAGGTTTATCTCATGTGTTTAAAATGGTTAAAGCATTTAGAGAAAAAGACGATAAAACGCCTATTATCTTGATGGGTTATGCAAATCCCATTGAAGCGATTGGGGCTGAAACTTTTGTGGACAGAGCTAAAAATGCAGATGTTGATGGTGTTATTACAGTCGATTATCCCCCTGAAGAATGTATACATTTTACAAAGCTTCTTAAAGAAAAAAACATGGATAGTATTTTTCTATTATCACCAACGACAGAATTAGATAGAGTAAAATTAATTATCGAACAAGCTTCCGGATTTTTATACTACGTTTCACTCAAAGGTGTGACAGGTGCTGCAAATATTGATATTGAACAAGTAAAATCTAAAGTGGGTATTATTCGTGAATTCACAAAACTCCCTATCGGCGTAGGTTTTGGTGTGAGGGATGCCTCAACGGCAAAAGAGGTTGCTAAAATTTCCGATGCAGTTGTCGTCGGGAGTCGTATGGTTCAAGAAATTGAGAATTCAAATAAAGATAATTTGATTCCAAATATTTCAAAGCTTATGAAAGAATTAAAAGAAGCGGTTAATTAAGAGGCGAGCGCAAATATGAGCTGGTTAAAAAACGTCATACCTCCAAAAATAAAACGTATTGTTGGCGGCGTATCAAAAAAAAATATTCCAGAAGGTTTGTGGTGTAAATGCCCTTCGTGCCAGGCTGTGCTTTATCGAACAGACCTCGAGCAAAATATGGAAGTTTGCCCAAAGTGTTCTTTTCACAACCGAATTTCAGCAAGGGCTCGTATTGATTCTTTACTAGATAAAGAAAAAAGAAAAGAAATTGGTTTACAGATTCAACCTGTAGATTCTTTAAAATTTAACGATACACAAAGCTATGCAGATCGTATCAAGACATCACAAAAAGATCTAAATGAAAAAGATGCGATGGTCGTGATGCAAGGTTTGATGGAAGGTAAACCTGTGGTGATAGCTGCTTTTGAATTTAAATTTATGGGTGGATCCATGGGTTCTGTTGTAGGTGAAAAATTTGTACGTGGTATTCAAGCAGCTATTAAAGCTAAAGCAACATTCATTTGTATTTCTGCAAGCGGAGGCGCTCGCATGCAAGAAGGCTTGTTGTCGCTTATGCAAATGGCAAAAACCAGTGCTGCATTAACCAAATTAAGCGACGCTAAATTACCTTATTTTTCCATCCTTACTGATCCTACTATGGGCGGGGTATCTGCAAGTTTTGCCATGTTAGGTGATGTCATTATTGCTGAGCCTAAAGCATTAATAGGATTTGCTGGTCCTCGAGTAATAGAACAAACGGTCAGAGAAAAACTTCCCGAAGGTTTTCAGCGCTCTGAATTTCTTTTAGCTCATGGTGCAATTGATATGATTGTAGATCGCCGTGATATGAAGAAGAAACTTGTTAATTTAATATCTAAATTATCTAAAAATTAATTTATCTCCGCTTCCGTTTCCTCATAACAATCCTAATAATCTTAGTGACTGGCTAAGTTATATCGAATCAATTCATCCTGATACGATCGATCTCACGTTGGATCGTATCAGAGTTGTTGTCGAACGTTTAAATATAAATATTTCTTTTCCGATCATTACGGTGGGCGGTACAAATGGTAAAGGCTCTACTTGTGCTATTTTGGAATCCATTTATATGGAAGCGGGTTATAAAGTAGGCTGCTATACATCTCCTCATTTTCTAGATTTCAATGAGCGAATTAAGATTCAAGGAGATCCAGTTTTAGATCAGATTATTTGTGAAGCCTTTATTAAAATTGAATCAGCAAGAAAAGATATATCACTAACTTATTTCGAATTCGGTACGATCGCTGCCATGATTATTTTTGCGAATACTGATTTGGATATTGCCATTCTTGAAGTAGGCTTGGGAGGCAGGTTAGATGCTGTCAATGTGTTTGATTCGGATTGTGCCATCGTCACAACAATTGATCTTGATCATATGGATTATTTAGGACATACAAGAGAAGCGATTGGATTTGAAAAAGCAGGTATTTACCGTACCCATAAAAACGCGATATGCGGAGACTTCGCTCCTCCTCAATCCTTAATCAAACATTGTGAATCGATTCATGCTGAATTAAAAATCATAGGTAAAGATTTTTCCTATGAAGTGCATCATGATTCCTTTGATTTTTTAATTGATTCATCTTTTGTGATGAATGTTCCTTTACCTAAATTGCAAGGTGATTTTCAGTTAGCTAATGCTTCAAATGCACTCATGGCAGTCAAAATCATGGAAGATCAGTTGCCTTTAACTGAAGCTGCAGTTCAACAAGGCATTGCTAAAGCATTATTACCAGGTAGATTTCAGGAGGTGAAAATAAATCCTTCCTTGATTTTAGATGTAGCGCATAATCCGCAGGCAGCTCAATCTTTAAGTCGGAATTTAAAAGCACATGCCATTTCTGGAAAAACGATCGCAATATTTTCAATACTGAGGGATAAAGATATTTTGGGTGTTATTGAAGCATTAAATCCTGATATTGATAGTTGGTATATTGCAGAAATTCAGAATGAGCGGGCGGCAGATATTAAAACTATTTCTAATGCTATACAAAAAATTAATCCATTAGCGCATATAGCAGCATTTAAAAATATACAAGAAGCTTATCAATTTGCGTCCAAGGAAGTCACGAGAAATGATAGAATAATTGTATTCGGTTCTTTCTTTACTGTCGCCGATATTATGAAACTTATTTCCTAGGTTATGAGCGAAGACAATCCAACACAGCCTCAAGAAGACAAACTAATTAGTCAGGCCAAAAAGAGGCTTCTTGGTGCATGTGTTATTTTATTTATTATTCTGATTTCAGCTCCTTTTGTTTTAAAAAATCGCAACGAAGAAGGGCCAACAGAACCTATTAAGATTTCAATGGAAAGTTCGCCTGTGATTGCTGACTCGACGGTGGAAGGCATAAAATCAACTGAACCAAAACCCGAGACGCCAGAATTACAGAGCCCTCAAAGTAAAAAGGAATTACCAACCACATCCACCGCGACTGATGTAAAAGCAAAATCGGATTCAATCCCATCTCCAAATAGCGGTATCTATATTCAATTAGGTATTTTTTCAGATACTGAAAAAGTAAAACCACTACAACAAAAATTAAATCAATTGAGTATTCAAACTAAAATTGAAACAACTAAAATTAATGGTATTGATAAAGTAAGATTAATTACAGATGATTTCAAATCCGAAGCTTTAGCTAAAGAAACATTGCTTAAGATTAAAAATGCAGGTATTTCTGGCATTATTAAGAAGATTAATTGATGACGTTTGTTGATTATGGTTTTTTTATCATCATTATTTCTTCTTCTCTTCTAGGCTGCTATCGTGGTTTTGTTCGTGAACTTCTATCTATTATTGCTTGGTTTTTTGCGTTTTATTTAGCACAATCTTTTTCGGTTATTGCCGCTTCAGAGCTTCATTGGATTGATAATGAATCGATTCGGAATCTAGTTGCTTACTTTTTAATTTTTATTGCTGTCCTTTTAGTTTCAATGGGCGTAATTACTATTCTTAATAAATTTATTAAATATACAGGCCTTACATTTCCAAATATTTTATTGGGAGGCTTATTTGGATTTATTCGAGCAATTTTTATTGTACTAATTTGTCATTCGGTTATTCAATCAACTTCATTTGTAAATCATTCCGCTTGGCAAGATGCTTTTATTAAACCTTATTTTGAATCTTTTACAGCTAAGGCAGGCGTTTATTTGCCACTAGACATCCTTAAGCATGTAAAATATCCGCAACGAACATATTTTTAAGGCACTGAAATGTGTGGAATCCTTGGAATAGTCGGCAAAAATCCTGTTAATCAGCTTCTTTATGATGGCTTATTAGTTCTTCAGCATCGCGGTCAAGACGCTGCTGGCATTGTCACCTGTGACGGCAATACTTTCTTCATGCACAAAAATAATGGCCTCGTGAAAGATGTCTTTCATACCCGCCATATGCGAAATCTGATTGGAAATGCTGGTATTGCGCATGTGCGCTATCCAACTGCTGGTTCATCCTCCGCTGCTGAAGCACAACCTTTTTATGTGAATTCACCTTTTGGTATTGTTTTGGGCCATAACGGAAATCTTACGAATGCAGAAAAACTTAAGGAGGATATCTTTAGGCAAGATCTTCGTCATATCAATACCACATCAGACTCAGAAGTTTTGCTTAATGTATTAGCGCATGAAATTGAAGAATCCTCAAAAAGTAGTGTCCTTAATAGTGATGTTGTTTTTGATGCCGTCACTTCTCTCCATAAGCGATGCAAAGGTGCTTACGCTGTTGTATCAATGATTGCTAATTTTGGTTTACTTGCATTTAGAGACCCTCATGGTATTCGTCCACTTGTGATTGGCAAACATGAGAGCGCTGAGGGTGTTGAATATATGGTTGCGTCTGAGAGTGTTGCACTTGATGTATTAGGATTTAAATTGGTAAGAGATGTCGAACCTGGCGAAGCAGTCTTTATTGATATGAATGGTAATTTTTACTCTAAACAATGTGCAAAACCAAATCACCATCCTTGCATATTTGAGTATGTATATCTTGCAAGACCCGATTCAGTGATTGACGGTATTTCTGTGTATCAAACGCGACTTAATATGGGTAAAACCTTAGCACAAAAAATTAAAAAATCTTGGGCGCATTTAGATATCGATGTTGTAATTCCTATACCTGATACCAGTCGTCCTAGTGCATTGCAACTTGCTTTGGAATTAGGTCTTGATTACCGCGAAGGTTTTATTAAGAACCGTTATATCGGTCGAACTTTTATTATGCCCGGCCAAGCGTTGAGAAAAAAATCAGTGCGACAAAAACTAAATCCGATCAAGATTGAATTTCAAGATAAGAATGTGCTGTTAGTTGATGATTCAATTGTAAGAGGTACAACATCAAAAGAAATCGTTCAAATGGCAAGAGAGGCGGGCGCTAAAAAGGTTTATTTAGTTTCAGCCGCACCCCCTGTCAGATTTCCAAATGTGTATGGCATTGATATGCCTTCACGTAATGAATTATTGGCACCTAATAAAACAGATGCAGAAATTCGCGAAGAGATCGGTGCGGATGAATTAATTTATCAAGATCTTGATGCGCTCATTGAAAATATTGCATCCATCAATCCAAAACTTAAAAAATTTGATGCCTCTTGTTTTGATGGTAAATACATTACAGGCGATATCGATGAATATTATTTAAAAAATATTGAAACGCTTCGTGCGGATTCCAATAAATCGGACAAGCCTTCAAATTCAAGCACGCAAATGGATTTAAATTTAATTAAAAATGAAGAAGAAGCCGCATAACATAAAGCGTTTCTTGACGTATTTTTTTTATCGTGCATAATTCGATATGCGCTGATTTGAGTAATAAGTTATTTCTCAGCTTGCGAGCGCGTTAAAAATACTGCTAAAGCGAGGTCTGTCCCGTTTTAGCTTTTTGTGAAACGGGTTTTTTTATGCCTAAAAAAGGTAACAGACTATGAATAACAACGCATGGAAATTTGATACACAAGCGATTCGAGCAGGCTCATTACAATCTGAGTTTGGTGAGAATTCTGAAGCTATTTTTTTAACTTCTAGCTATGTATTTGATTCATCTTCCCAGGCTGCAGCAAGATTTGCTGGTAATGAGCCTGGCAATATCTATTCTCGTTTTACCAATCCTACCGTTACCATGTTTCAAGATCGTCTTGCAGCGCTTGAAGGCGGGGAAGCATGCGTGGCAACTTCAAGTGGTATGTCAGCTATTTTAGCAACCATTATGGGGTTATGTTCTGCAGGCGATCATATCGTGGCATCGCGAAGTATATTTGGCACAACCGTTCAACTCTTTAGCAATATTTTAAAGCGCTGGGGTTTGGAAGTGACTTTTGTGTCGCTTACTCATCTTCATGAATGGGAAGATGCTACACAAAAAAACACAAAACTTTTCTTTGTAGAGACTCCATCTAATCCATTAACTGAAGTGACTGACATTAAAGCACTCTCAATAATCGCTCATCAAAAAGATATTAAATTGGTGGTGGATAATTGTTTTTGTTCGCCTGCACTTCAAAAGCCCTTGTTGTTTGGTGCCGATATCATTATTCATTCAGCCACTAAATATATTGATGGCCAAGGACGTTGCCTGGGCGGTGCTGTCGTAGCAGATAAAAAAACAATAGAGCCGATTTATCAATTTTTACGAACAGCAGGTCCTACGATGAGTGCTTTCAATGCCTGGGTCTTTTTGAAAGGCTTAGAAACATTATCTATTCGTATGGATGCACATTCCAAGAATGCACTTGACTTGGCTTCATGGTTAGAAACTCAACCTCAGATAGATCGCGTTTACTATCCTGGGCTGGCTTCGCATCCGCAGCATAAACTAGCCTTAAGCCAGCAAAAAACTGGCGGTGCTATTGTGTCTTTTGAAGTAAAAGGGGGCCAAAAAGAGGCTTGGGGCTTAATTGACTCGACCCGATTAATCTCCATTACGGCCAATTTAGGTGACGTTAAATCTACCATTACCCATCCTGCAACCACAACGCATTCGAGAGTGAGCCCTGAAGAGCGTCAAAAAGCTGGCATTAAAGATAACCTTGTAAGAATCGCTGTAGGCCTTGAAGATATAGAAGACCTAAAAGCCGATTTGTCTAGTCTCTCAAGGTAAAAAATACCTTGAGTAGGGCAAAAATACAGCCCTGCTACATGTTAAAATTTAGGTAGTTTTCTACTTAAATTATCGATCTAAATCCTATGAATCAATTTGCCAAAGAAACCATCCCAATAAGTCTTGAAGATGAGATGAAACGTTCTTACCTTGATTACGCGATGAGCGTGATTGTGGGACGAGCACTTCCTGATGTAAGGGATGGATTAAAGCCTGTGCATCGTCGAGTGCTTTATGCAATGCATGAGCTTAATAACGACTTTAATAAGCCTTATAAAAAAT
>RHAY01000034.1 GCA_010031285.1 Methylophilaceae bacterium
GATGGTGAATGGCTTGATTGGAATAAAAATTCTAAATCTAGTATTAATTTTAATTGGAAGATTAACAATCTTGGAAATACTTTAGACTTTTTAGGTTATAACCATTTCGTCAAAGATGGTGATGCAGAAATTACTGGTCATTTCAAATGGATGGGTAGTCCTATCAATTTTGACAAAAACAAGATTGATGGTTCCTTTACGCTAGACGTTCATAAGGGGACGATCTTAAAAGTAGAGCCCGGTGTAGGTCGACTTTTTGGACTAGTCACCCTTCAAAGTCTGCCAAGAAGACTCAGTCTAGATTTTAGAGATTTATTTGGAAGTGGCTTCATATTCGACTCCATCAATGCTTCTATAAGAATGAATAGTGGTGTTATGAAAACCACAAATTTTAGAATGAATGGTCCAGCTGCAGAAGTATTGATGTCAGGGGAAACTAATATCATAAAAGAAACACAAGATTTAAACGTTAAAGTAACACCTCATATCAGTGATAGTTTATCAATTGCTGCTCTCGCAGGAGGTCCACTTGCGGGTGCCGCAGCTTTTGTAGCACAAAAAATCCTTAAAGATCCCCTCAATAAAATTCTTACATCTGAATATAGAATCATTGGTACTTGGGAAAGTCCCGAAGAAGTTAATAATACGGCATCCGATAAAATCAAAACAACCATCGATAATACTAAAAATTTATTTAATGATAAAAAATAATCATGGCTATTAAATCAAAAATAAAAACAACTAAAGCAAAGTTAGTCAATAAAGAAATTATAAAAATTGCCGGCATTCAAATGGCATCTGGGCCTGATATCAAATCAAACCTTAATGAAGCTGAAAATTTAATTACGATTGCTGCCAACCAAGGTGCTAAACTCATAGCGCTTCCTGAGTATTTCTCTATTATGAGCAACAAAGATTCTGAAAAATTAAAAGCCAGAGAAAAACCAGACCAAGGTTTAGTTCAATCGTTTTTGTCAAAACAAGCTAAGAAAAACAAAGTATGGATTGTGGGTGGTTCTATTCCATTGGTGTCAAAAGATAAAAATAAAATTAGAAATAGCTGCCTAATTTATGATGACAAAGGTAATTTAGTCCATCGCTACGACAAAATTCATCTCTTCGGATTTGATATGGGGGAAGAATATTACCGCGAAGATAAACTTATTGAAGCAGGTACCGATGTTGTAGTTGTGGATTCTCCATTTGGAAAAATTGGTATTGCCATTTGTTATGATCTGAGATTTCCAGAATTATTTAGAGCGATGAAAGATATTGATCTTCTTGTCATTCCATCTGCTTTTACGGAAACCACTGGAAAAGCGCACTGGGAAATTTTAATTCGTGCTAGAGCAATTGAAAATCAATGTTACGTATTAGCTCCTGCTCAAGGTGGCTACCACTTATCTGGAAGGGAAACACACGGCAATTCAATGATCGTTGATCCATGGGGAACTGTTCTTGATCGTCTAAGTCGAGGTTCTGGTGTCATTACAGGATTCTTAAATAAAGAATATATTAAATCTATTCGTAAATCTTTACCTGCTCTTAAACATCGAACCATCAAATAAGATCTCACATGGAACATAAAATTGCTCATGCAAAAGATTTGCTTCTTACGCAATCTGGCATTGAACTAAACGATCTTAATAAAATACTCAATGGCATGATGTCGCATGGTGTCGATTATGCAGATCTTTATTTTCAATACACAAAAAATGAGTTCTGGGGACTTGAGGAAGGTCAGGTTAAATCAGGCAGCTTCTCCATTGATCAAGGTGTAGGTGTTAGAGCCGTTAACAAAGACAAATCTGCTTTTGCTTATTCTGATGACATTTCTATTGAAGCCCTTTTGTCTTCTTCAAATATTGCTAAAGCAATTGCTTCAAAAAATTTAAATCAAAGTCATAAACTCAACCATGCCAAAATAATATCTAATTTATATAGCACTCAAGATCCGCTTTCGGCAGTCTCCTCAGAAGCTAAAATTAAAATTCTAGAAAAAATTGAAAATTTTGCTAAAAAAATGGATGAGCGAATAACTAAAGTCACAGCATCGATTGCTGGTGAATATGAAGTAATATTCGTCATTAATAACGAACAAAAAATTGCTGCCGATATTAGACCTCTCGTAAGGCTATCTATTAACGTCATTGCGGAGTCAAACGGAAAAAGAGAGCAAGGTTCTTCTGGTGGCGGAGGTCGTTTTGGATTTGAATACTTCTCAGATGAAGTGTTAAAACAATATGCACATGAAGCAGTTCATCAGGCCACAACCAACCTAAATGCAAAGCCTGCGCCTGCAGGAAGTATGACTGTTGTCTTGGGCCCTGGTTGGCCTGGCATTCTTTTACATGAAGCGATTGGTCATGGTCTAGAAGGCGATTTCAATCGAAAGGGAAGTTCCGCATTTAGTAATAAAATTGGCACAGAAGTCGCGGCAAAAGATATTACTGTGGTTGATGATGGAACCATCAAAGATCGAAGAGGCTCCCTCAATATCGATGATGAAGGCAATGAAACACAAAAGACGGTACTTATAGAAAACGGTATTCTAAAGGGGTATCTTCAAGATACATTAAACGCAAGACTTATGAATATGCCCACTACCGGAAATGCAAGAAGAGAATCTTATGCGCATATTCCCATGCCACGAATGACTAATACTTACATGCTTAATGGCACTAAAACACCTGAAGAAATTATCAAGTCAGTCAAAAAAGGTATTTATGCAGTTAACTTTGGCGGTGGTCAGGTAGATATTACAAGTGGTAAATTTGTATTTTCTGCAGCTGAAGCTTGGATGATTGAGAATGGAAAACTACTCTATCCAGTCAAAGGTGCAACTTTAATAGGTAACGGTCCCGAAGTTCTTAAGAAAGTGAGCATGATTGGAAATGATATGTCTTTAGATTCAGGAGTAGGAACCTGCGGTAAAGAAGGCCAAAGTGTTCCTGTAGGTGTCGGACAACCCACAATTAAGATTGATGGTTTAGTGGTAGGTGGAACTGCTTAAAATTATAAAACGCGGTTTTTGTATTCTAAAGTACGTGTATCAATTTCAATTTTATCGCCTGTATTACAGAATAAAGGCACCATCACTTCAAAACCGGTATTGATTTTAGCTGGTTTCATAACCTTACCTGAAGTGTCGCCTTTTACAGCTGGCTCAGTGTAGGTAATTTCACGTGTTACAGAATTTGGTAACTCTACAGATATCGCCTTGCCATTGTAAAATTTAACTTCACAAGGCATGCCATCTTCTAAGAAATTCAAGGCTTCTGACATATTTTCAGCATCGACCTCATATTGATTGTATTCACTATCCATGAAAACATAAGCAGGATCTGAGAAATATGAATAAGTCACTTCTTTTTTGTCTAAAACGATCACTTCAAATTTATCACTTGCGTTATATACGTTTTCACTCGGTGCCTCAGTGAGAAGATTTTTCATTTTCATCTTCACAACAGCTGAATTTCGACCTGATTTATTATATTCAGTTTTTAAGATGACCATAGGGTCAGTACCAACCATAATAACGTTACCAGCGCGAAGTTCTTGAGCGATTTTCATAATATTGATCCTTGGGAATGCTTACCAAATAAAAGGGAGAAATTATACTCGAAATTTAAGTTTCGGAACAATAATCGACCAAACTCTCTACAAATGACGGCTCTTTGAAATAGTGATGACTTTGCTTTAATGCAAAAGCTTCTAGTTGAGGTTGTAGTTTAAAAAAACTATGCCATAAAACTTCGTTAAATTTGTTATTCGACCAATCATCATGCATTTTAATTAAAACCTCTGATAAATCTTGATCGCACCCTTCACAGTAACGCTTTAAAAAAGCCTTAAGCTTAATTAAATGAATATTATTTTCTTGAATATAAGGTTGCCAAATAAAAGGCTTTCCGGCCCAAATTGCTCTTATCCAGCTATCTTCTCCACGAACAAAATTAAGATCGCATGACCAAAGTAAATCATCAAAATCATCATGATTTAAAAATGGATAAGGAATAATATTAATAGATTGATAAGTACTTTCTAGCCTCAAAAGATCAAATAGATATTGAGGTATAAAAAATTGTATAGTTTTCTTTAAGTGATCAATAGCATCTAAAAAAACCTCGATTTTTTGTATAGGATAATAAAAGAGTGATATCGAATATAAATTAGGATTTCCGCCTAATGATTGAATTACCTTTTTACGTTTAGATTTATCAAAATTTGTTCGACGCAAGAACAAACCCTTCTCGCGAATAAGGCCGCCTGTTTGATTCGTAAAGCCAGGATAGAAGAAAGTTTTAATAAGTCCTGATTTAGGATCTATAGAGGGTTTTAAATGAAAATTATCTACCCAAGGTTCGGCTGATAAATATTCAATCGCAATGTATTTAGACTTATTGCGCTTAATGAGTGTTTTATAAATGTGTGGTAAGTCTATATTAAAAAGGTTAAACACGAAATTTGGAGGTGGTGGAAGTGATGTTGAGTCTTCACTAAAATCACAACGATAAATAAAGATTCCATCAATTGTTTGTTTTTGAAAAGAAATATCTATTGAAGGTATCAATCTCTGAGCAGTCAAAAGGTCATCAATAAGAAGATGTACTTCAACATTAAAATCTACCTTAAGTTGTTTTGCTATACGCCAGGCAACACCAATATCTCCAAAAAAATCAATTACCTTACATATCAAATGGCAAACAATAGGGCTTTTATTATTCATGATAAGCCACATCAATAATTCTAAATGTAACTAAACCTCCGGGAGTTTCAACTTTCACTTCATCTTCTAAGCTTTTACCTAAAAGTGCCTTAGCAATCGGTGATACCCAACTAATAAAGCCTTTTTCTGTATCAATTTCATCTTGCCCTACAATACGATAATAATGCTTCGAATCATCGGCTTCATTGAATAAAGTTACCCATGCACCAAAAAAAATCTTATCTTGTTGCTCTTGTGCTGAAGGATCAATCACTACTGCTTCATCAATGCGACCAAATAAAAATTTAGCTCTTGCATCAATTTGACGTAAGCGTTTTTTACCATATATATAATCCCCATTCTCACTTCGATCGCCGTTACTGGCAGCCCAGGAAACATCTGCCACGACCCTAGGTCGATCAACCTTAACTAAAAAATCAAGCTCATCTTTTAGTCGTTGATAGCCTTGCTTGGTAATGTAATTTTTACGATCAGTCATATTTTTTAATAATAATTAACGGGGATAAGTTTACAATAGAAGCATGCACTCTGAGCAAAAGTCTATCTATCTCTGTCGCAATTCAAAAGAAGCTTTTAAATTTAGCCAACGCTTTGATTCAAAAGAAAAGGTATTGGCTTTAAATGATTTCATCAATAGCCTTTATAAAAAAACCAAAAATATCAGCATGCCAAATAGAATTCTTAATGGCATTGAAGAAAAATTATTATGGGAAAACAGTATTAAACAATATAAAAAATCTTTTTTTGATTTATCTAATATTGAAAACCTAAGTGAAATTGCAATTCAAGCCAATCGTCTTATTGATCAATTCAATATTAGCGAAAATACTTTAAAAAGCGAAGAACGCAATGAAGAGCACGCATTTTTTAACGCTTGGCGTCTGATTTTTAAAAAATACTGTAGCGATAAAAATGTGATGACTTTTAATAATCTTTTAAAGATTACTGAAGCACATATTAGAAACGGTGATATTTCAATTGAACACTCTCTTCGTTTTGTAAATTTTGAATTTTTAACGCCTATTGAAGATTCATTTATTGAAGCATGTAAAACTCAAGTGGATATAGAGTTTTTTAAAGCTTCGCAAATAACACCTTATATTGAATCTCGTGTTTTCCTTAATGAAGAACATGAATGCTTGCAGGTTATCGAATGGTGTAAAACACAAATAGAGAATAACAAAAAGGTATTGATTGTGACGCCACAGCTCGATCAAATTATCGATCGCCTCACAAGCATGCTTGACAAAACATTTCATCCCGAGACATTTACGCCGAGCCTATCTCAAGAAAAAAGGATTTATCGGTTTTCCCTAAATACTCCCTTATTTCATTTATCTACAATTTATTTAAACTTAAAGTTAATAGCGTTAGCCGCGAGAGGTGCCGCTAAAATCAATGAACTTAAAAATATCTTAAGCCATAGTGGTTGGTCGGATAGTAAAGAGTTATGTAGACGCTATAGACTCATTAACCAGCTGGAGAGAAAACGAAGAGGCAATATCTCAATTAAAGATCTCATTGAAATATCTGACTTAATGGAGGGCTTAAATGATGAAATACCATACCTAAAGTCACATTTGAATCAAATATATGCCTCACATCATGAATGGAGAATCAAAAAAAGTCCTTCAGGATGGATTAAAGCATTTGATATGTATTTAGAAAATATTCAATCTAATCTTTTAATGCCGAAAGATGTTTTTGAGGAAAGTATTTATGAGGCATGGAACAAAACTAACGAAACAATAGCTTCACTAGACAATCTGATAGGTGAAATTTCCATTCAGGAGATGCTAGATATACTTCAGTATTATCTTAAAAAAACCACTCATCATTACCAGCATCAGGGCGATTTTAAAATTGATATTTTAGGCTTCCATGAATCAGTTTATGAAAATTATGATGCTACTTGGATTATGAATTTAAATGAACATCACTGGCCGATACCTCACCAATACAATCCATTTATACCCATTAAAATTCAGCATGATAGACATATCAGCACTCACGAAAAACGTCATTTTAATGCTTCGAAAATTTTAGATAAATTCATTCATACATCACCTTTTGTAACGCTCTCATATGCTAAAAAAATGGGCGAAGAAGAGATATTTCCATCACCAACTATGCATAGCTTTGTATCCTCTAAATTACTTGAAGATACAAATTTTATATACAAAAAAAATAAATTAAATCATGATGTTATAGAATATATTGAAGATAATACTTCAAATAAGATTGAAGTACAAAAGACAGTTAAATCAGGTATAAAATTACTTGAAGCACAATCCATCTGCCCTGCTTGGGCATTTTATGAATTTAGACTTGGTGCTAAGCAAATAGAAGACGAAGATGAAGAAAATTTAACTACTAGATTGCGCGGAAATCTCTTCCATAAAACTCTAGAAGAATTTTGGAAAGAATATAAATCATCATCTCTATTAAGCGCTCTAGAAGAAAAAGAGCTATCAAAAAAAATACAAGAAATTGTGCATAAAAATATAACTATTGAAAAGAAAAACTACCCCAAGATCTTGTCTGTATTTTTTAACATCGAGGAAATGCGCTTAATAAGCTACCTTGAAAAATGGATTCACAATGAATTAAAAAGAGGTGATTTTAAAGTCAAAGAGACAGAAAAAAATATATCTATTCAGTTGGGATGTCTT
>RHAY01000035.1 GCA_010031285.1 Methylophilaceae bacterium
ATTTTTTTGATCCGATGAAGGCTCCCCTGCGTATCGCGCAGATAAAACACCCGGTTTACCATCCAGTGCATCGACACAAATGCCTGAATCATCAGCAATCGCAGGAAGTTTTGATAGGCGGCTTGCATGTCTTGCTTTGATAAGTGCATTTTCAACAAATGTATGAAAAGGCTCTTCAGTGGCTTCAATTTTAAAATGTGATTGAGGCAGTATCTCAACGTTCATGTCATTTAGAATCGACTGAATTTCAATAAGTTTTTTGGCATTGCTCGTTGCAATGACGATTTGTTTCTTCATGAAATTACTTTAAAACGTTTTTTTGTAATTGAATCAGTTCTTTGATGCCTTCTGCTGCAAGATCAGCCATTTGATCCATCATTTCGCGAGAAAAAGGCGTCCCTTCAGCAGTACCTTGAATTTCCACAAAACCTCCAGAGCCGGTCATCACGATGTTCATATCTGTGTCGCAACTGGAATCTTCCGAATAATCTAAATCTAATAAAGGCTTTCCTTCATGGAGACCAACAGAAATAGCTGCCACAGCGTCAATCAATGGAGATTCGGAAATAAGTTTTTGATTCATTAAATGTGTAATCGCATCGTGAACCGCGACGTAAGCGCCAGTGATACTTGCAGTTCGCGTTCCACCATCAGCTTGAA
Source organism: Methylophilaceae bacterium (assembly GCA_010031285.1). Lineage (GTDB taxonomy): Bacteria > Pseudomonadota > Gammaproteobacteria > Burkholderiales > Methylophilaceae > Methylopumilus. The sequence continues at coordinate 661 of RHAY01000035.1, forward strand.
TCACATCACAATCAATTTGAATGGTACGTTCCCCGAGTTTTTTTAAATCAATAATGGCTCTTAAGCTTCGTCCAATGAGGCGTTGAATTTCTTGAGTACGACCTGATTGTTTTCCGCGCGCAGCTTCTCGGTCCATTCTAGATCCTGTTGATCTTGGGAGCATCCCATATTCCGCCGTAATCCAACCTTGATTTTGCCCTTTTAAAAAGGAAGGCACTTTTTCATCAATACTTGCAGTACATAACACATGGGTATCACCAAATTTTATTAGGACAGAACCTTCTGCATGTTTTGTGTAGTGTCTAATAATTTCAACCGGCCTTATTTGGTTGTGAGCGCGTTGATTTAATCTCATCATCTTCTTCCTCGATAGAAGTCGTCATTATAAGCTAGCTTTAATTGATTGATATCTTGTCATTTGAAGGTTTTAGTCGCAAATGCAACTATAGATTGATAAAATGACGCTTAAACATTGAATTGGATACCTTATGGCTTTAAGCATGACCGGTTTTTCTTTTAAGGAAGCAGATACAGAACAGGGTATTTTGCTTCTTGAATTTCGGTCTTTAAATAATCGATATTTAGAGCTTCAAGTTAAATTAGATGAATCCTTAAGGTCTTTTGAGCCCATGATTCGCGATCTGATATCCGCCGAAATAAAAAGGGGTAAAGTGGATTGCAGGATTTATTTCAAATCTAAAACGCATGCGCTCGATGTTAAAAATGTCGATCCCATTAAGTTAAAACAGCTTGCGATTTCAGTCGATGAAATTGCAAAACATTTTTCTGATGTGCAGCCAGTGAATGCGCTCGATATTTTAAAAACAAGCGAAATCATGCACGACCAATCCGTCAATATGAACTTACTTGAACAAGACCTTAAAAAAAATCTCAAAGAAGCACTATTAGAAATTCAAGCATCTAAAGCACGTGAAGGTGAAAAATTACAAAAGATTTTATTGGATAAATTAAAAGATATTGAAGGGCTTATAGATGAAGCTAAAAAAATCTTGCCCGTTTTAATCAAAGAGTATCAAACTAAAATTGAAAATAAATTTAAAGAAGCATTAGTTACAATCGATGATGACCGACTAAAACAAGAGTTTCTTATTTTTATACAAAAGATGGATATTGATGAAGAGCTTAATCGAATTACATCTCACATTGATGAAGTAAGACGATTACTCAAAACCGATGGCGCGATGGGTAAAAAACTAGACTTTATGATGCAGGAACTTAATCGTGAAGCGAATACTTTAGGTTCAAAATCGATTTCACCTAAAACTTCACAAATCTCAGTTGATTTAAAAGTTTTGATTGAGCAAATGCGTGAACAAATTCAGAATATTGAATGACAATGAATAGAGACTTCATATGAGCCAAGCCCATTTGTTTATTATTGCAGCAGCTTCTGGTGCCGGTAAGACGACACTAGTAAAAGCTTTATTAAATAAAGATAAAGATCTTCAAGCCTCTGTATCGCATACGACACGAAAACCGCGTCCAGGTGAAGTAGATGGTGTGGATTATCATTTTGTTGATGAGAGCACGTTTTTAGATTTGAAGAAAAAAGGCGAATTCTTAGAGTCTGCTGAATGTCATGGGGCTATGTACGGCACGAGTAAAAAATCAGTGCAGACAATTCTTGATCAAAAGAAAGATGTGATTTTAGAAATTGATTGGCAAGGTGCTCAAGCCCTTAAAGCTCAATTTAAAGAAGCCGTTTCAATTTTTGTGTTGCCTCCTTCTGTTGAAACATTGGCTGAAAGATTAAATAACCGCGGACATGATAGTGATGAGACGATTGCAAAGAGACTCGCGGTTGCCCGAGAAGAGATGAGTCATGTAGATGAGTTTGATTATGTTACAATCAATGATGACTTTGAAGTAGCGCTTCATGATCTTATGGCGATTATTCGATCTACTCGATTAATGTGTCATATTCAGCTCACACGACATAGCCACTTAATTAAAAACTTGACTTGAAATTTGGAGAAATAACATGGCACGAATTACAGTAGATGATTGTTTAGAGATGATTCCTAATCGCTTTAAACTTACTTTAGCTGCCGCATACCGCGCAAGACAATTAGCCAATGGTGCCGAAGCATTAGTGAGCACACACGGTTTAAGAGATAAGCCTACGGTATTAGCATTAAGAGAAATCGCAGCAGGTAAAGTTGGTCTTGATATCTTAAATAGAAAAACAACGTACTAATTCTAAATTGGGGCTTAACGCCCGCTTAAGAGTAAAGACTATGGCTAGTACCGCTCATTTTAACAAAGCGGATGCTCAAAAAACACCGCCTCTTCCGTTACTGCCTGTCGATAACGAAGAGTCTGAACTCACAATCCTTCTTAAGACCTATCTAAAAACGAAAGACATCCACAAAATATGGGATGCCTACCGATTTAGCGAAGAAGCACATCATGGTCAATCTAGACGAAGTGGTGAGCCTTATATTGTTCATCCAGTAGCAGTAGCATGCACTTTAGCCAGACTTCATCTTGATGCTCCTACAATACTTGCAGCACTGCTGCACGATGTTGTTGAAGATACAACAATCACAACTAAAGAAATTGAAAAAAAATTTGGTAAACAAGTATCGGTATTAGTCGATGGTTTATCCAAACTCGACAAAATTGAATTTCAAGATGCTACACAAGCACAAGCTGAAAATTTTAGAAAAATGTTATTGGCAATGTCGAATGATGTCCGCGTTATTTTAGTAAAGCTCGCGGATCGCCTTCATAATATGCAAACCTTAGATGTTTTAAGACCTGAAAAACAAAAACGTATTGCCCAAGAAACACATGACATTTATGCGCCCATTGCAAATCGATTGGGTTTGAATACCATTTATCAGGAGCTTGAAGATTTAAGCTTTAAACATCTATACCCTATGCGCTATCGTGCAATTCAAAAAGCTATGAAAGCTTCTCGAGGAAATCGTCGTGAAGTCGTTGAAAAAATTACGGCAGCCATTCAACAAAAACTCGTTGAGATGAAAATAGAAGCTGAAGTTACCGGACGAGAAAAAAATACTTATAGTATTTATAAAAAGATGAGTGAAAAAAGTATGTCTTTTGCCCAGATCAATGACATCTATGCATTTAGAATTATTGTGAAAGAAGCGAACGATGCCTACTCAGCATTAGGTGCCTTACATGCGCTTTATAAACCACTCCCAGGTAAATTTAAAGATTACATTGCGATTCCAAAAGCGAATGGATACCAATCATTACACACAAGTTTGTTTGGGCCTTTCGGTACGCCCATTGAAGTACAAATTCGTAGTGAAAAAATGCACAAACTCGCAGAAGCAGGAGTTGCAGCTCATTGGCTTTATAAAACAAAAGATGCACATCTCACTGAACTTCAACAACAAACACATCAATGGTTAAAACGTCTCCTAGAAATTCAATCAGATAGTTCAGATTCGCTTGAATTCTTGGAGCATTTAAAAGTTGATCTTTTTCCTGATGAAGTTTATGTATTTACACCTAAAGGAAAAATTTTAGCGCTTCCTAAAGGGTCGACCGCAGTTGATTTTGCTTACGCAGTTCATAGTGATGTGGGTAATTGTTGTGTAGCAGCAAAATATAATCAAGAACTTGTTCCGCTTCGAGCCGAAGTAAATAACGGCGATCATATTGAAATTATTACAGCGCCTTTAGCTAAACCTAATCCTGCATGGTTAAATTTTGTGATTACTGGAAAAGCAAGATCACATATTCGACAATATTTAAAATCGATTGAATCAGAGGAATCTTCAAGGCTTGGTGAAGGTATGCTTAATCAAGCATTGAAAGCACTTCATATTAATCCATCCACTATTAAAGAATCTCACTGGAAAAAATTAATCAGTGATTATGGTGTTAAAAGCAAAGAAGATATTTTGGCTGAGATTGGTTTAGGTAAGCGGATGAATGTTATGGTGGCGCACCAACTTATTAGTTTTATGGAGGGTGTGAGCCATGTCAAAGGTAAACATAAGCAACTTGATGTGATTACTATTAAAGGCTCCGAGAGTATGGCGATTCAATTAGCAACCTGTTGCCATCCTATTCCAGGTGACCCTATTTTGGGATTTATAAATAAAGATAAAGGTCTTGTAGTTCATACACATGACTGTTTAGCGATTAGAAAATTTAAACTTGATCCAGATAAATGGCTTGATGTTGAATGGGATCCAAATCCAGATCGATTATTTAAGGTCAATTTACAAATTATGGTATTAAATGAGCGTGGGATGCTTGCTAAAATTTCTTCAGTGATTGCGGAGTCAGATTCAAATATTGATAATGTGAATGTTGAAGAATCCGATGGCGGACATTTTGTAAATGTGAATTTTATTGTGCAAGTGCATAATCGCATTCACTTAGCAGATCTGATGAGAAACTTAAGAAAGATCACTAATATTTCTAGAATTAGTCGTGTCAAAATGAAAAACTTTTAAGCCAATTATAAAAAAAGAAAGATTGAAGAAATGACAAAAGAAATTATTCAAACTAAAAAAGCACCAGAAGCGATTGGTACTTATTCTCAAGCTGTCAAAATAGCTAATACTATTTATTTATCGGGACAAATTGCACTCGATCCTCAATCTATGCAATTAGTTGAAGGTATTGAAGCACAAATTCATCAGGTATTTAAAAATTTAAAATCAGTCGTCGAAGCTTCCGGAGCGCAACTAAGCGATATCGTTAAAATTAATATTTACTTAACTGATTTATCTCATTTTGCTTTGGTCAATACCATCATGGGCGAATATTTTACAAAACCTTATCCAGCGAGAGCTGCGGTAGGTGTTGCATCACTTCCAAGAAATGCACTTATTGAAGCTGATGGCATCGTTGTTCTTTAAAACATTTTTACCTAAGAGTATTTCAATCTGACTTCTTTAGCCGAGCTTAAGCTTTTTACCCCTTCCGTATTAAATAAGCTCAAAAAATTGGGCCTTGAGGATGTATTTAGTTTGGTCATGCACCTTCCCATTCGCTATATTGACGAAACTATTGTGACACCTATTCGCGATATTCAAATGGGCACCCTTGTCCAATTAGAAGCAGAAGTTATTCGTGCAGAAATTGTCTATAAGCCAAAAAAAATGCTTATCGTACAGGTCAAAGATACATCTGGCAGCTTGCAGCTAAGATTTTTACATTTCTATCCAAGCCAAATGAAGATGTTTGAAGTAGGTAATCGTATTCGTATTTTAGGTGAGGCTCGTCATAATTTATTCGCATTCGAGATGATTCATCCTCAATGTAAATTGATAAGAGAGGGTGATGAATTGCCAGAGAGACTCACGCCAATTTATTCGTTGGCTGCAGGTGTGGGACAAAAAACAGTCAAAGATGCAATCGATAAATTGTTTTATCACTTCGATTTAAAAAATTATTTAAAAGATTTATTTTTATCATCAGTTTATGAAAAATTAAACTTACCAAATCTTTATGAGAGTATAAAAAGCATTCATCACCCAAAAGATTTTAACGAAGCTACAAAACACGAAGCTTTCTCTAGCATGTCTTATCAAAGAATCATCTTTGATGAGTTTTTAGCGCAACAATTATCTTTAAGATCTAATTATTTAATTAGGCGCGCTCTTACCGCGACTCCATTCAAGGCTACTAATGAACTCACGAATATTTTTATGGATCATCTTGAATTTGATTTAACAGATGCGCAAAAAAAAGTTACTCAAGAAATTAAAAATGACCTTGAAAAAAACTATCCTATGCAAAGATTATTACAAGGTGACGTAGGAAGTGGTAAAACAGTTGTAGCAACTATTGCAGCGCTGCAAGTGATCGAAAATGGAAGTCAGGTAGCATTTATGGCACCTACGGAAATTTTAGCGGAACAACATTATCATAAACTTTATAAATGGTTGACTCCTTTAAATATAAAAATCGCATGGTTAACAGGTAGCCAATCTAAAAAAGATCGGCAAATCTCTTTAGATATGACGCAATCAGGTGAAGCACAAATTGCTGTAGGAACACATGCTCTATTTCAAGAACATGTAACTTTCAAAAAATTAGGTTTAAGTATTATTGATGAACAGCATCGATTTGGGGTTGAGCAAAGATTGGCTTTAAGGAAAAAAGGAGAATTAAATAAAGTAATCGAGCCTCATCAATTGATGATGAGTGCAACACCGATTCCAAGAACGCTTTCGATGAGTTATTTTGCAGATCTTGATGTATCTGTGATCGATGAATTACCGAAGGGTCGTGAAGCGATTGTGACAAAACTTTTTTCAGAAGATAGGCGTGATGAAATTTTAAAAAGAGTACATGAGGTCTGCCAAACTGGAGCTCAAGTTTACTGGGTATGCCCTTTAATTGAAGAAAGCGAAGTATTGCAACTTCAAACAGCTGAAGAAACATACTTAAATATGCAAGCTCATTTTAAAGATTTAAAAGTAGGTTTGGTTCATGGGCGAATGAAATCTTCAGAAAAGCAAAAAGTCATGTCTGATTTCGTGAAAGGTAATATTCAGTTATTAGTCGCAACCACAGTGATTGAAGTGGGTGTGGATGTGCCCAATGCAACATTGATGGTGATTGAAAATGCAGAGCGAATGGGACTCTCACAATTACATCAATTACGTGGCCGTGTGGGACGTGGTTCACTTAAAAGCACATGTATTTTATTGTTTCAAAAAAAATTATCAGAACTTGCACGACAAAG
>RHAY01000036.1 GCA_010031285.1 Methylophilaceae bacterium
GAGCTAATCCGGCGTTATCAGGAGGCGCTACTATACCAATTTATTTAAATTTGAACTAGTTTTTTAGCTTTTAACTAGGGTTAATTTAGGTTTATTGGGTGATTTTTTTGTCTCTTTTAAGTCTGTTTCTTGATCTTCTTTCACTTCAAAGAATAATCCTTCACCATTTTCTTTGGCATAAATGCCTTCAACAGCCGAAATAGGCAAATATAAGTTTTCAGGAGCCCCATTAAATCGTGCGGTAAAGGTAATTGCTGCGTCTCCCAAAAGCAAATCTTTAATGGATTCAGGGCTCAAATTAAGAAGAATTTTTCCATCTTTGATAAAAGCTCTTGGTGCTAAAGTATTTTGATCTACCTTTACAAGCAAGTAAGGTGTGAATTGTTCAGCAACACACCATTCATAAATCGCTCTTACAAGATAAGGTTTGGTTGAGGCTGATTTTGCCATTCTTACTAAATTATTTTCTCATCGCTTTTTCTGAAGGAGTCATTGCATCAGCATAAAGTGGTCTTGAAAATAATTTCTCTGCATACTTAAGTAAAGGTGCTGCTTGATTTGGAAGCTCAATTCCATAATGACCCAAACGCCAAAGTAAAGGAGCAATCGCAACATCTAACATTGAGAATTCATCACTTAATAAATGTTGTTGTTTAGAAAAAATAGGGACAATCAACAGCAAATTATCACGCACATGTTTTCTTGCAATCTCTTTAGCTGCTTCATCTGTTGATTCTAAAGCTGGAATATGAATAAATAATTGTTTTTCAAAATCACTTAAAAATAAACGTGCTCTTGCTCTCATAACTGGATCAGCTGGCATCAACTGAGGATGAGGGAAACGTTCATCAATATATTCATTGATAATGTTAGCGTCTGTTAATACAAGATCTCTTTCTACTAACACTGGAACGGAATTGTGCGGGCTTAATATCGCTAAATCTTCTGGCTTATTTGCTAAGTCAACATCCACAACTTCAAAGTCCATACCTTTTTCAAATAAAACAATTCTGCAGCGGTGACTAAAAGGGTCGATCGATCCTGAATATAATTTCATCATAATTATTTAATATCTTTCCAAAATTCTTTCTTGAGTTTGATTGTTAAAACTAATAACAAGCCGAGAAATAAAAGAACATAATACCCCATATGATGTCTTTTTAATTTTGAGGGCTCAGACATAAAGGTAAGGTAATTTACAAGGTCTCCTACAAGCGCATCATATTCTTTTGCTGATAGCGTGCCCGGTTTAACAAGCTCTAAAGTATGATGCTCTTCATTTAACTTTTGATCGCCTTGTAACTTCCATAAAATATGAGGCATTGCTGTTTTATCAAAAACAGTATTATTCCATCCAGTCGGTCTAGATGAATCGCGATAATATCCTCTTAAATAACTATAAATCCAATCCGAACCTCTTGCTCTTACTTCAACTGAAAGGTCAGGCGGATTTGCACCAAACCAAGCCTTAGCATCTTTCTTGGTCATTGCAATTTTCATGGGTTCGCCAACTTTTTCTGCTGTGAAAAGTAAATTTTCTTTAATCAAACTATCAGACAAACCGATATCTTTTAACCGGTTATATCTCATATAGTTTGCGCTATGGCAATTCAAGCAATAATTGATAAATGTTTTAGCACCTCTTTGAAGAGAAGCTTGATCATTTAAATCAATAGGCGCTTTATCTAATACTAGATGCTCATTCGCAAATCCAGCACTTGAAAAAACAAAAATAAATATTAAAAATAATTTAGTTAAAATTTTCATTTGTAACTGACCCTTGAAGGAACTGGTTTTGTTTTATCTTTTTGACTGTAATAAGGCATTAGCGCAAAAAATAAGAAATAAGTAATTGTAAAAATTCGAGCAACTACCGTAGCCTTATCAACACCACCAATCACTGGAATTGCACTAGAAAATTGACCCCAAACGTTTGATGGCACCGTGCCTAAGTATCCCAGAACAAAGAAACTCACAACAAATAACGCAATCCATCTTTTAAACAAATTACCTTTATAACGGATCGATCTAACTTTACTTTTATCTAACCAAGGTAAAAATGCAAATGCGAGCACAGACAATCCCATTGCAGCTACACCTGGAAATTGAGAATTTAATATTGGTGGAACAGCTCGAAGAATTGAGTAATAAGGCGTGAAATACCAAACGGGTGCAATATGTGCAGGCGTTTTTAATGGATCTGCTGGAATAAAATTATTAGCTTCTAAAAAGTAGCCACCCATTTCCGGTAAATAAAAAATAATTAACGCAAATACAATAAGAAATACAGATACGCCGATCAAATCTTTAACTGTGTAATAAGGGTGGAATGGAATGCCATCTAGAGGAATACTTGTTTTTTTATCAAGATTTTTTTTAATATCAATACCGTCGGGATTGTTTGACCCAACTTCATGAAGTGCCACAAGATGCACAAATACGAGCCCACAAAGCGCTAAAGGAAGCGCAATTACATGAAAAGCAAAGAAACGATTTAATGTTGCGTCCGATACTAAATAATCTCCCCTTAACCATTCAGATAAATCTGGACCTACAAATGGAATTGCCGAGAAAAGATTCACAATAACTTGCGCGCCCCAATAAGACATTTGCCCCCAAGGTAATAGGTACCCAAAAAAGGCCTCGCCCATCAAGCATAGAAAAATAGCCACTCCAAAAAGCCACAAGAGTTCTCTTGGATTTTTATAAGAACCATAAATTAAACCCCGAAACATATGCAAATACACAACCACAAAAAACATAGAAGCTCCTGTGGAATGCATATACCTTATAAGCCATCCAAATGAGACATCTCGCATAATATATTCGACAGATCCGAATGCTAACTCGGCATCTGGCTTATAGTGCATAGTTAAAAATATGCCTGTCGCTAACTGAAGGACAAGCACCAACAGAGCAAGCGAACCGAAGAAATACCAAAAATTGAAGTTCTTTGGCGCGTAATATTCTGTCAGGTGATTTGTAATGAGAGATGACAAAGGAAATCTTTCATCCACCCATGCCATTAAGCCGCCTTTAGATTTTTTTGTTTTGATTTCTGTTTTCATACTTTTACGTCAACCTTATCCTTTGTTATCTTCACCAATCAAGAGCGTGTTGTCATTAATATACTTATGCGGAGGGACTACAAGATTAATTGGTGCCGGAGATCCCTTAAATACTCGACCAGCCAAATCAAATTTAGATCCATGACATGGACAAAAAAATCCGCCATTCCAATTTTCCCCCATATCACCCTGGGTCTGTAATTTGGCTGTAGGAGAGCAACCTAAGTGGGTGCAAATACCTACCAAAACAAGTAAATTAGGTTTTAGTGATCTTGTTGCATTTTTACAATAACTTGGTTGTTGAGAAATTACCTCAAGATTTGGATCAGAAAGATTAGGATCGTTTTTTTTCAGATCATCTAACATAGCCTTAGAGCGATTAATAATCCAAACTGGTTGACCTCTCCATTCGGTTGTAATCATAGACCCAGCTTCAATTTTACTTACATCGACCTCAACAGGCGCTCCAGCTGCTTTTGCACGTTCACTTGGCGTCATACTTGATAAGAAAGGAACGGCAATCGCTCCAGCACCAATCGCCCCAGTCACAGTGGTAGCTGCAATTAAAAAACTTCTTTTCTTTTTGTCTATTTTATCGTCTTGATGATTTGCCATGATGATTTATTAAGTATGCTTTTATGAAATTAAAGTGATTGAGAAATTAAGTCTGCGAAATTCGCATCATTATACAAAATTTCATTCGAAATCTAAATAGGAGCAGTGCTAAATTAAGTCTTATCGAGCTTTTAAGTTAATTCGCTTGGATGCAAATAGACCTAATTCATATAAAAACCATAATGGAATGGCTAAACAGAATTGTGAGATCACATCAGGTGGCGTCAAAATAGCACCTATAACGAATGCAATAACAATCATATAAGATCTTACCTCTTCTAAAGTTTTTACTTTCACCCATCCCAAGGTCACTAGTATAAGAATAATCACGGGCACTTCGAATGCTAATCCAAACGAAATCAACAAAGATAAAATAAGATCTAGATAATTTGAAATATCGATCATCAAACTTACATTTGAGGGCGTCATAAGTATAAAAAAATTAAATACGATTGGAAAAATCAGGTAATAAGCGAAAGCCATTCCTACAAAGAACAATATGATGCCACTTACGAATGACAATAAAATTAATTTTTTTTCTTTTTTATAAAGTCCTGGAGAAATAAAACGCCAAAATTGGTAAAAAATAAAAGGAAGTGAAAGCAAAAAAGAAATAAAAGCTGTGATTTTAATGGGCACTATAAAAGTTGAAGTGAGACCAGTGCTAACCAACTTATTACCATTCGTTAATTTAGCAATCAAAGGTGCTGAAAAAAAACTATAAATGTCATTGGCATAAAAACTTAAACAAACAAAAATGACAATGAAACTGATCGCGCTTCTAAAAAGAGTGTTTCTTAATTCAATAAGTTGCTGAATAAAAGGTTTAAAGTGATTCAATGTGATTTAATCGATTTTTTTTTAATTTCACGCTGAATTTTTTGAAGCTCTTTAAACTTTTCTTCTCGCTCAATTTCTTCTTTGAGTTTGCCAATATAATTTTGTGCCCTTCCAGTCAGCTTTCCTAAAACCTTAGCTACTTTCGGTAACTTTTCTGGACCAATCACCATAAGCGCTACAAAAAAAATAACAATCAACTCTGAAAAAGAAACGTCAAACATAGAGCTTATTTTCTCAAGCGAGTTTTTGAAACTCCTCGGCGAATTGTTTTAGCTTTAGGTGCTTTTTCATCTTTGACTGCATCTTTAAAATTCTTAACAGCAGCACCTAAATCACTTCCGATATTTCTCAATTTACTTGTCCCAAATATTAAAAAAACAATTAATAAAACTATTAACCAGTGTGTGATGCTTGAAAATCCCATAATAACTCCCTATTAAATTTTTGCTAGTTTTGAACTTCCGCCATATACATGAAAATGCATATGAAAAACTTCTTGGCCGCCTTCGGCACCAGAATTAATCATTGTTCGAAAGCCTTTTAATCCCAATTCTTTTGCTAATTTGGGTGCCAATAAAAGCATATTCGATATGATTTCTTTATCCACTTCGCTACAAGTCATTAAATTTTCAATATGTTTTTTAGGCGTAATTAGAAAATGAACTTTATCGATCGGATGAATATCATGAAAAGCAATTAATTCATCATTCTCAAATATTTTTTTGCTCGGTATCGAGCCCTCAATAATTTTACAGAAGATACAAGTCATATTATTTTACTTTCGGGGGCGACTTTCTTTCTCTTCAATACCTGAAGTACCTTCTCTTCTAGAAAGTTCATTCAAAATATCTTCCACACTTAAATTTTTATGCGCCATTAATACTAGAGTATGAAACCATAGATCAGCAACTTCATGGACAAGCTCTTTGTTGTCTCCTTGACGCGCAGCAATGATTGTTTCAAAAGCTTCTTCATTTACTTTTTTTAAAATGGCTTCCAATCCGTCACGATACAAAGAAGCTGTATATGATTTACTAGGGTCGTCTTTTTTTCTAGCTTCAAGTGTCTCTGAAAGTTTTTTTAAAATCGTATTCGTATTCATATTAATTATTTTTTATAAATATCTTTAGGTTCTTTTATCACAGGATAATCAGTTACCCACATATTTTTGTCATCTAGCTTTTGATAAAAACAAGTTTCACGACCTGTATGGCAGGCAATATTTTCAATTTGCTCAATTTTAAGCAGGATGACATCACCATCACAATCGAGTCTTATTTCATGAACATTCTGCACATGTCCTGATTCCTCGCCTTTCTCCCAAATTTTTTTTCTAGATCTTGACCAATAAAAAGCTTTTTTATTTTTTTGTGTCAGTTCTAAAGCTTCTTGATTCATCCATGCAAACATAAGAATTTTATTTGTTCTATAGTCCTGTGCAATAACTGGGACAAGCCCATCTTTATCCCATTTGATAGATTGTATCCAGCTCATTGGCGAATCTCGATGTGATTAGATTTCATAAACGCTTTCGCTTCATTAATCGTATATTCTCCAAAATGAAATATGCTTGCCGCTAAGACCGCATCAGCCCCACCTATTTTTACACCATCTACAAGGTGTTGAAGATCACCAACACCTCCAGAAGCAATAATAGGCACATCCACTTTATCAGATATTGCCTTAATCAATTCGAGATCAAAACCTTTTTTTGTCCCATCTCGATCCATGCTTGTAACTAATAACTCACCTGCCCCTAATGAAGCCATTTTTGCTGCCCATTCAACCGCATCTAATCCGGTGGCATTTCTACCTCCATGAGTAAATACTTGCCAAAAAGATTTGCTTCCTTCTACCGTTAACTTTGCATCAATTGCAACCACAATACACTGGGAACCAAAACGAGATGAAGTTTGATAAACAATATCTGGATTAACAATTGCTGAGGTATTAATACTGACTTTGTCAGCGCCTGCATTGAGTAAGTTTCTTACATCTTCGGGAGTTCGAACGCCGCCACCTACAGTCAGTGGAATAAAAACTTCTTTGGCAACATTCTCAATAATGTGAAGTATTAAACCTCGATTATCTGAGCTTGCTGTGATATCTAAAAAAGCTAATTCATCAGCACCTTGCTCATTGTATTTTTTTGCAACTTCTACAGGATCACCTGCATCTTTTAATTCTAAAAAATTAATCCCTTTAACAACTCTGCCATCAGTCACATCTAGACAAGGAATAATTCTTTTGGCGAGTGACATTTATTTGATAAGCTCATCTGCGAGTGTTTGTGCTGCTTTAAAATCAAGCGTTCCCTCGTATATAGCTCTACCTGTAATTGCTCCGCTGACGCCTGAATATGCAATTGAACATAAATTTTTAATATCTTCTAGATTAGTCACACCACCACTAGCAATCACAGGAATGGTAAGTGCTTCGGCTAATTTCTCAGTTGCTTCAATATTCAATCCA
>RHAY01000037.1 GCA_010031285.1 Methylophilaceae bacterium
AAGGAAATTTGCCTGAGATATAAAGCCGCTAACATTTAAACCCAATTTTGAAGCCTCTCTTGCAACATAGCTAAAATTAACATGGGTTGTAATATCTTGTATGCCTACTTGGATAAGAGGATTGTCATGGACATAATGCTTAAAATGACACATCAATGTTCCTTGAGATCTTTGCTCATGAAAGTATTCTGTATGGTTAAAACCATAATCAATAATAAATACAATGCCTTTGCTAACTGATTGGCTAATCTTATTAAGCCAATTTTTAATATGAAGCGGGTATTCTGCAAGATAGTTATCTGGAAGATTTTTTAAATCTATTTCGTCGTAATTAGATATATCCTCTATTAACTTATCCTTCCAAATTAATACATGATTTTCTACACCAATACCTTTTTGATAATACTTGCCTGATTCTTTTTTTATTAAGTCTACGGGTAGCGCATCTAAAAGCTCATTACAAAAAATGATCCCCTCGTATTCTTCAGGAAGCTCATCAATCCATTGTATTTTGCTAAATAAATGTGAGGGTAAATGTTTTATTAAAAGCTGATGCTGTTGCTTTCTCAGTGAAGGGCTTATTTCCAGAATAAGATATTGATTAATATTTTCATTATCACTGCTCAATGATTGAATTACTTGAAGAGCAAACTGACCTGATCCAGCACCAATTTCAATAATACTTCTTGATATTGATTGAAAGATTTCTTTGAATTGAATACATAATGTTTTTGCAAAAAAATTTGATATTTCGGACGCTGTAACAAAATCACCTTTTTCACCAAATTTTCTTGAAGTTCCAGTGTAATAACCTAATTCGAGGTCATAAAGTGCAAATTCCATGAATCGATCGAAGCTTATCCATCCCTGATTAGAATGAATAGATTGGATAATTTTTGTTTTTAATTGCTCACTTAAATCAATTTCATTTTGAAGAGCTGTAGGCATTAATGACATAGGTATTAGATTATAATAGAGTCAATTCATTTATAGATAAACCTATGAAATCTAATAAAAAAATTGCTCTTGTTACTGGTGGCGCCAAAAGAATTGGACAGGCAATTTGTAAGCTCCTTCATGAATCGGATATAGACTTAATGATTCATTATCGTCATTCAGCTGATGAAGCAAAAAAACTCCAGGAAAATTTAAATAAAATCCGTAAAAATTCTGCAAATATTATTCAAGCTGATCTTTTAGATACAAGTGTATTGCCAAATCTTGTTGAGGAAACAATCAAGAAATACGGCAGATTAGATATTCTTATAAATAATGCTTCAAGTTATTACCCGACAGAAATCGGAAAAATGAATGAAAGGAACTGGAACGATCTCATTGGAAGTAATTTAAAAGCCCCTTTATTTTTATCTCAACTTGCAGCAGATGAACTTATTAAAACTAAAGGCTGCATCATAAATATCACAGATACCCATATAGATAAGCCAAAAAAAAATTATATTATTTATAGCGTTGCTAAATCTGGTCTTACCACATTAACAAAATCACTTGCTCAAGAGTTAAGTCCAGATGTGAGAGTCAATGCCGTTGCTCCAGGTCCAGTTTTATGGCCTGAAAACAATGAAGAATTTAATGATATTTATAAACAACGAGTGATTTCTCAAACATTATTAAAAAAAATGGGTACGCCGGAAGATGTAGCTATGGCTGTTAAATTTTTAGTATTAGATGCTCCATTTATTACAGGTCATATTCTAGCCGTCGATGGAGGAAGATCACTCTCGTTATGATTCCGCAAATTCCAATTAACGCAACGAATAACTTTCTTAAGTTAAGGAATAAACTGATAGGGTTAACTGGCAAAGCAATCACTGATTTCAATATGATTGAAAATAATGATCGAGTCTTAGTATGCATGAGTGGCGGTAAAGATTCATATTCATTATTAATGTTTTTGATAGCCCTTAAGGAAAGGGCGCCTATTCACTTTGATATCATTGCAATGAATTTAGATCAAAAACAACCTGACTTTCCTGCGAATGTGCTACCCAATTTTTTAAAAGACTTAGGTATCGAGCATCTCGTTGTCACCGAAGATACTTACTCAATTGTTAAAGAAAAAATTCCAAGTGGCAAAACCACCTGCTCTTTATGTTCTCGACTAAGACGGGGTATTATTTACAGAACAGCAAAAGAACTTCGTATCAATAAAATTGCTTTGGGCCATCATCGTGACGATATTGTTGAAACGCTTTTTCTTAATATGTTTTTTGGATCCAAATTAAAAGCTATGCCGCCTAAATTAATTTCTAATGATGGTGAAAATATTATCATCAGGCCTTTAGCATATTGCTCAGAAAAAGAAATCTCAAGCTATGCATCTCGTATGAATTTTCCAATTATTCCTTGTAATCTATGTGGCTCACAAGAAAACCTTCAAAGAAAAAAAATAAAAGAAATGTTAATGGCATGGGAAAGAGAGCAACCTGGACGCATTAACAATATATACAATGCTATCTCAAATGTTGAACTTTCTCATTTAGGAGACAGACGACTTTATAACTTTGAAAATCTTAATCAACCTATCAAAGAAAAAGACGATGAACTTATCTTTACTGAAGATTTAATTAGAAATCTCAATCCCGATCTAAGCAATATAGCTTCATTCGCTGAAAATATTGCTTCTTAAAATTGTTATTTTGAATTTAATTAACTTAATTTTTTTAAGTAAGTTAGTATAGATACCTTGTATATATCAAGATTTAAATTTATTATTCAACAAAATTTTTTGATCTAGAAACTTCTTAATGTCTAAACTGCTAATTGTTGAATCCCCATCTAAAGCCAAAACTCTCAAAAAGTATCTTGGTAATAAATTTGAAGTTTTAGCATCTTATGGCCATGTTCGTGATCTGATTCCAAAAACTGGCGCTGTTGAAACTGACAATAACTTCAAAATGAATTATGCAATTATTGAAAGAAACTCCAGACACGTTGATGAAATTGCAAAGGCTGTAAAAAAATCAGATGAAATCTACCTCGCTACTGATCCGGACCGAGAGGGAGAGGCTATTTCTTGGCATATTTTAGAAATACTCAATGAAAAAAAACTAACTAAAGAAAAGTTAATTAAACGCGTCATTTTTCAGGAAATTACAAAATCAGCTATCGAATATGCCATTGAACACCCTCGTGACATTTCAATGCCGCTTGTAAATGCACAGCAAGCAAGGAGAGCGCTTGACTATCTTGTTGGATTCAATTTATCACCTCTGCTATGGAAAAAAATTAGAAGAGGTTTGTCAGCAGGAAGGGTTCAGAGTCCTGCGCTAAGACTTATTATCGAAAGAGAAATTGAAATTGAAAAATTTATCAGCCAAGAATATTGGTCGATTCATTTAGATTCCATAAAATCTAAAAATAAATTTCAAGCAAAACTTATTCAACTCGATAATAAAAAAGTAGAACAATTTACGATAACTTCAAAAGAGGACCATGAATCTGTTGTTGGTAAATTAATTTTAGAAAGTGCTGGCAAAACAAAAGTGACTCGTGTTGAAAAAAAACAAAGAACACGCAATCCTTCACCTCCTTTCACAACGTCAACACTTCAACAAGAGTCAGTAAGAAAACTTGGCTTCACAACGAGTCGAGCCATGAGAATTGCTCAGCAACTTTATGAAGGTATTGATATTGGCAGCGGTACCGTAGGTTTAATTACATACATGAGAACAGATTCACTCACACTCTCAAATGAAGCCATCAATCAAATTAGAGGTTATATTCAGTCTAATTTTGATGCAGATTACTTACCTAAAGCACCTATTTTTTATAAGACAAAATCAAAAAATGCTCAAGAAGCACATGAAGCAATTCGACCAACCGACATCAGCCGATCGCCTCAAAGTCTTATTGGTAAACTATCTCCTGAGCAATTTAAGTTATATGAAATGATATGGAAGCGTTCTTTGGCAAGCCAAATGACGCCTGCAAAATTTGATGCTGTAAGTGTAGACCTTGCGATTGGATCTGAAGCAAATTTATTTAGAGCTACTGGTCAAACACTTATATTTCCTGGATTTATCGCTATTTATTCTGAGAGCTTAGATGATACTTCAAATGATGATGAAGACTCTCTTAAATTACCTCCACTTGAAACTGGTGAAATTCTAACAGTCGATAAAATCTATGGTGATCAACATTTTACCGAACCACCGCCAAGATACTCCGAAGCGAGCTTAGTTAAATCTCTAGAAGAATACGGTATCGGAAGACCTTCTACTTATGCGAGCATTATTTCAACTCTCCAAGATCGCGAATATGTCATTCTCGATAAAAAAAGATTCATGCCTACTGATGTAGGTCGTGTTGTTAATAAATTCCTCACTGAACATTTTACTCGTTATGTTGATTATGATTTTACTGCTGGTCTTGAAAGCTCTTTGGATGAAATTGCAGAAAATAATAAGGAGTGGGTGCCACTTCTTAAAAACTTTTGGGATGATTTTAATAAAACAATTAATGAAAAATCAAATATAGATCGTGCTGAAATTACACAAGAGGCAATTCATGAAGACTGTCCTAAATGTGGCAAGCCTTTGTTCTCCAGATTAGGTAGAAGAGGAAAATTTATTGGATGCTCTGGTTATCCTGATTGTGACTACACTAGAAACGTTAATGGTGAGTCAAGTACACAAAACGAGCCTATCCTTGTTTGCAAAGATCCTGAAACTGGAAAAGATGTTCTATTGTTGGTTGGACCCTATGGACCTTATCTTCAAGTTGGCATTCAAGAAGAAGATAGCAAAAAGAAACCTAAGCGCGTTAGTGTGCCTAAAGAAATATCATTAAGCGACCTCAATGAAAATATAGCATTAAATCTTTTATCACTACCTAAAGAGCTAGGTCTTCATCCAGATACAGGGAAAAAAGTAATTGTTAATATTGGACGTTTTGGACCTTATGTAAATTATGATGGTAAATTCAAATCTATTCCAAAATCGGAATCTATTTTTGATGTGACACTGGAACGAGGACTTGAGCTCATTGCGGAAGCTATTGCTAAAAATGCTCCTTTAAGAACCCTGGGTAACGATCCCGAAACAAATCTTTCAGTTGAAATTTTTAATGGTCGCTATGGCACATATATTCAAAAAGGGTCGACCAAAGTTACTCTTCCAAAAGATCAAGATATTGAAAAAATTACCTTTGAAGAGGCTTTAATTCTCATAAGCAACAAAGAAGCTTTAGGCAAAGGCAAAAAGAAAACATCTGAGAAAAAAGGTGCTACCAAAAAGCCTGCAGCAAAAAAGAAGACAAGGAAAACTAAAGAAGTTTAGCTGTTTTGTTTAAATTGATCTGAATAGGAAATTGAAGAAGTTTTTTCAATCCATTTTCGAATTCTATTTGCATCCGCAATTCGAGTAGCGCTTCCATAAGATTTAAGCAATACAATAATCATGGGTTGCCCACTAATCATAGCTTGCATAACAAGACATTTTCCAGCTTCTTGAATAAAGCCAGTTTTTGATAAACCAATCACCCAATCACTTTTTCTAACTAATCCATTCGTATTATTAAAGTTAACTGGTGCGCGATGACCTTTAACATAGGCCTCGTAAGAGGCTGTAGTTGTGATTTCTCGAATTTCAGGATATTGATAAGCAGCTTTTACCATCTTCACGAGATCTTCTGCTGTCGACATATTATGGTTATTAAGTCCTGTAGGGTCTGCAAATTCACTTCGAGTCATATCAAGTTGCAACGCTTTGATATTCATCGCATTTACGAAGCCAGCCTTCCCTGTTGGATAATTTCTTCCTAATGCAGCAGCTGCGCGATTATCAGACGCAATTAAAGCAATTTTAAGAAGTTCAGAACGAGGTAATACCGTTCCAACAGGTAGTTTTGAACTTGAATTTTTTATGGTATCAACATCTTCATCGGTAATAGTGATTTCTTCATCCATTGGAAGCTTTGCATCTAACGTGACCATAGCTGTCATAAGCTTAGTTACGGATGCAATAGATGTTTGCGCATCTGTGTCTTTGGCATATAAAACCTCGCCTGTATTTTGATTCACAATCAATGCATTTGAAGAAGCCACTCTTAAAAGACCATCTTTATTGGTCTTATTGTCTGCGGCAGATATACGGGCTAATTCTGCTTTTGTAGGTTTTTTAGATTTTGGTTGATTTGCTTCAACTGAGATTGAAGCCAGAAGAAAGAAAGAAGTTAAGCTGAGGATGAAAAAAAGTCTAATACGTTCTCTCACTCGGTAATCTCCTATTCACACTAAATTTACGCGATAATAAACAAAAAAAACAAATTTGTCATTAACTTAATGTATTTAAAGATAAAATTGCTATCAACTAATTTACTATGAATATTACGAATACACTTCTCTTTACGCCCGATCACATCTGGATTAAACCTATCAATGAAAATAATTATGAAATTGGTATTACTGATTATGCACAAAATCTTTTGGGTGATATCGTTTTTGTAGAATTACCTTTATTACAAAGTAAGATCTCTAGAAATATAGCTTTTGGAACAGTTGAGTCAGTCAAGACTGCTTCTGATCTGATGGGGCCGCTTAATGGTGTAATAGTTGAAATTAATCCTAATATTCAAAAATCTCCAGAACTAATTAATGATAAACCTTATGAAAATTGGATCTGTAGAATATCATCTCAAGACGATATTAATAATAAAGAACTCTTTTTAGATGCTTCTCGATATAACGAACTTACTCGCTAATTATATTTCTTTTGTAGCATCAATTAATTGAATTTCATAACCGCGATC
>RHAY01000038.1 GCA_010031285.1 Methylophilaceae bacterium
ATTACGCGGTCATGTAAAGGGCGAATTTTCATTTCATATTCTCCTAATAGTGTATTCTTTGAAAATTAAACAAAATCGAAAACACGAGTGATTAGCACTCAATGTCATAGAGTGCTAATAATAGGGACGAAAGCCTAAAATTTCAAGTGTTATTTCATTAAATATATGAATTTAAACATTATTTTTATATGAGCTATTACATAGAAAAAAAAGATTATCGAAGGCTTGGACAGTCGGATTTACTTATTTCACCTATTACCTTAGGCACCATGACCTTTGGAGAACAAAATTCAGAATCCGAGGCATTTTTACAGCTTGATTGGGCTATATCTAGCGGCATTAATTTTATTGATACTGCCGAAATGTATCCTGTACCACCCAAAGAAAATACTTTTACGAAAACCGAAATAATTCTGGGTTGTTGGTTAAAAAAACAAAAAAGGGAAGATGTTGTCTTAGCAACTAAAGCTGCAGGTCCAAGAAGAGCGCTTAACTGGATTCGAAATGGACCTCAAGCCTTCGATGAGAAAAATTTACGTGAGGCAGTAGAAGGATCTTTAAAAAGACTCCAAACAGATTATATCGATCTATATCAACTCCATTGGCCTGAAAGAAATGTGCCTATGTTTGGCCAATATAAATTTGATCCTAATGCCGAGATGGAAGGCTCAAAATTAAAAGAGTGGGTATCAATTCATGAACAGCTAGAAGCATTGGGCAAACTTGTGCAAGAAGGGAAGATTAAATATATCGGTATCTCAAATGAACAATCTTGGGGTGTGATGGAATTTATTCGTATTGCTAGAGAAAAAAAATTACCTCTCATAGCTTCAATTCAAAATTGTTACAACCTCATCAATAGAGGGGTGGAGTTTGGTATGACGGAAATTTTATACCGAGAAAGAATTGGATTCTTAGCATATTCACCGTTAGCTTTTGGACACCTCACTGGAAAGTATTTAAAAAAAATTGATACAAAAGGACGTGTAACACTCTTCAAAGGCTTTGCGCAAAGATATGACAAGCCGAACGTTTTCCCTGCTGTAAGAGCATACGAAAGATTAGCAACAAAATACGGCATGACTTTAACGGAGATGGCTTTGGCATTTGTCTATCATCAGTGGTTTGTTACATCAACCATCATAGGAGCGACATCGCTTGATCAGCTCAAAGAAAATATTGAGGCCTATAGCATCACACTCTCTAAGGAGATGTTAGATGAAATTGAAATTATTCATCTCACTCATATGAACCCAGCACCTTAATATATGAAGAATCAGTATTACATTGATAGAAGCTTAAAAAGTTTGTGGAATCCATGTACGCAAATGAAAATTCAACAGGCGCAATCTATCATCCCTATTAGGCGCGGCGACGGTATTTGGCTCTATGACTATGACGATAAAAAATATTTAGATGCAATTAGTTCGTGGTGGGTTAATTTGTTCGGCCACAATCAAAGCGAAATAAAAAAATACATCACAGATCAACTTGATCTTGTTGAGCACGTCATGCTCGCAGGTTTAACTCATGAGCCAGCTATAAAGCTTTCTGAAAAATTAAGTAACCTCACAAATCTAAGCCACGCTTTTTATGGCAGTGATGGATCTAATGCGATTGAAATTGCTATTAAGATGAGCGTGCATCACTGGAAGAATAAAGGCCAACCTAAAAAAAATAAAATAATCTATTTGGAAAATAGTTACCATGGTGAAACACTTGGCGCTTTATCTGTGACAGATATTAAACTCTTTCGTAAAAATTATGCTTCATTAATAAAAAAAAATAATCCTATCAAAACACCCGATTGGCGTTATGCAGAAAAAGGTGAGACAGCGGAATCCTATGCAGTAAGATGTATTCAAGATTTAGAAAGTTATCTTGAAGATCATCATCAATATATAGCCGCTTTTATTTTAGAGCCCCTTGTGCAATGTGCAACCGGGATGGGAATGTATCATTCAATTTATTTAGCAAAAGCAAGAGAGCTTTGCACTAAATATCATATTCATCTTATTGACGATGAGATTGCAGTAGGTTTCGGAAGAACAGGTAAGATGTTTGCATTTGAACATGCAAATATAAAACCTGATTTTATTTGTCTTTCAAAAGGATTAACCGGCGGCTATCTTCCTTTATCAGCTGTGTTAACAACGGATAACATTTATATGGCCTTTTATGAAGACAAGATAGAGAAAGGCTTTCTTCATTCACACAGTTATACCGGTAACCCACTTGCTTGCAGCGCTGCACTTGGCACATTAAATTATTTTGAAAATCATGATGTGATTAATCAAAACTATAAAACCTCAGCTTATATTTCAGAGCGCATGAAGACGTTCTCAATATTACCTATTTCTAATTTAAGAAATATAGGAATGATATGGGCGTTTGACCTTCAGGGGGTTACAAAAGTGGTACTTAAAAAAATAACTACAAAAGCTATCGATCGTGGACTTCTAATCAGACCGATAGGACATACCATTTATTTCATGCCGCCTTATATTATTAATCATGATGAAGTAGATTTTATGATTGATATTGCTTTCAAAGTTATTCAGTCATCCATATAAACATGCGAATACTGCTATTTATCTCTTTCTTATGGTGGGATGCCGTATTTGCGGATCCGAATATTGATACAATAAATAAAATACTTAATCGCTCAGAACTTTCAAAAGGTAATTACTCTCTTTATATTAAAAATATTTCTAAAAGAGCCAAAGTTTTTAGTTATAACGAACAAAAAGCTTTCAATCCGGCCTCTGCTATGAAATTAGTTACGACATACGCCGGGCTACAGCTCTTAGGCCCACAGTATCAGTGGAAGACGGAAGTGCTTTATAAAGGCAATATAAAAAATAAACATCTATACGGTGACCTCATTATTCGAGGGTATGGCGATCCCACTCTCACCTATGCAGATCTTTCAGAAATTATCGAAAGAGTTAAACAGCAGGGCATTCAACACATTCATGGTGATATTATTATTGATGAAAGTTTTTTTGGCGAACTACAAAATCAAGATCTTATTGACGATAAAAAATATCGCGCTTATAACGTGAATCCAAAATCTTTCGTTGTGAATGAAAATACAATCAATTTTAATTTTTCAATAGACAATGAAAAAATTAATATACAAACTTTCCCTGAAATCCCAACATTAAAAGTCATTAATCGTTTAAAACTTTCGGACCAAGGTTGCAACGAATGGAAGGATGCTCTTGGTTATGAGGTGGAAACAAAATCTAATGTAACGGAGATTGTATTCAATGGGGCCTTTGATAAAGCATGCGATAGTAAAGATATTGATTTATCAATATTAAGTGCCAATCGCTTATTTAAAGAGCTATTTGAAAAACTTTGGAAAATGCACGGGGGAATTATTGAGGGAAATTTTAAAAATATATATCAAAGGGATACTGATACACATAAGCTATATGAGCACCAATCAAGACCTTTAAGTCTTGTCGTGAGAGATATAAATAAATATAGCCAAAATCTAATTGCTAGAAATCTATCGCTCACCATGCTGGCAGAAAATAACGGCTCTCCAATCACTGAAAATGAGGCGGGAAGATTTACTAAAGAGTTTTTGATAAAGCAAAAATTGAAGCTTGATTCTCTTGAGATGGATAATGGTGCCGGACTTTCAAGAAATGCGAAAATAAGTGCAGAGGATTTGTCTTTCTTATTAGAAAAAGCATATAGCAGTCTTTATATGCCTGAATTTATTGCATCGCTTCCGAATATTGGTATTGACGGTACATTGAAAAATAGAGGAAAAAAATTATCTGTTTCTAAGCATGCTTATTTAAAAACCGGTAGCATCCAAAATGTGAGTGCTATTGCAGGATATATTTTTGATAAAAATAACGATATAAAAGTTTTTGTATTTATGGCGAATGACCCTAAGGCAAACGAATCATCTAAAATACAAGATGATCTTATTGAATGGGCTTATCTTAATTGAACCTGAGGGGGTGTTAATATGCGATATATAAACATTATTAAATCTATTTTAGCTTTCAGCATCATTTTATTTAATGTTGATTTGGCATTCGCTGAGTCACAAATCTCACAAAAGGAAATAAAATTGGAAAAAAATATTACTTCATTAATTATTAAAGATACTGTCTTAGGAAATGGACGACAAGCCGAAAAAGGCCTCGCTGTGACAGTTCATTACTCTGGTTGGTTATATGATCCGAATCAAAAAGATGGTAAAGGTAAAAAATTTGATAGCTCACTAGATCGAAATGATCCTTTTGTATTTAATTTAGGGGCTGGTCAAGTGATTCGAGGCTGGGATGACGGGGTGGATGGCATGAAAATTCATGGTAAAAGAACGCTCATCATTCCTCCAGATATGGGTTATGGTTCTCGAGGCGCTGGTGGTGTAATTCCTCCGAACGCTACTTTAATTTTTGATGTTGAGTTGCTCGGAGTTAAATAATGAAAGCTAGAGTCAAATGGATCGAAAATGTATGTTTCATAGGTGAATCTGAGTCTAACCATTCTGTTATTCTTGATGGCCCTGAAGAACTGGGGGGCAGAAAACTAGGTATGCGACCCATGGAGATGCTTCTCATAGGTATGGGGGGGTGCACATCATTTGATGTTGTAACGATTCTAAAGAAATCAAGACAAGCTATCACTGATTGTTATGCTGAAATTGAAGCTGAAAGGGCCGATACAACCCCTAAGGTTTTCACAAAGATCCATATTCATTTTGTGTTAAAAGGTAAAGACTTGGATAAAGATCAAATAGACCGTGCGATTAAATTATCTGCTGAAAAATATTGTTCGGCATCGATTATGTTATCTAAGTCAGTCGAAATTACACACGATTTCGAAATTAAAGAGGACGCATAAAAACAATTTTATTTCGAACAGTAATGTTCATATAAAAGACCCATGATTGATTGTGCTATTTGACTTACGGATGAGTAGTAAATAAGTTTTCCTTCGCGTCTCGTTTTAACTAACCCTTCAGTTCTTAACACTGTCAGCTGTTGTGACAGGGTTGGCTGATGTATTTGTAAGCTTTCTTCTAGTTCACTAACGCACTTTTCACCTTGACTTATCTCACAAAGAAGCATCATTCTATCTCTATTGGATAAGACAGACATTAGTTTGCAAGCTTTATCAGCCGAAGACATCATTTTCTTTAAGTTAATTTTTTGAGCCATACGGAAGTCCTTAAAATAATACTTGTAACATTATATAATTATATATAATATAAACATATAAATCATTAAAAAGGATTATATATGACAAAGCAATACAAAGAAATTACACACAATATCAATCAATCATTAGCTAAATTAAGAACGCAAGCACCTGATGTTATGAAAGGATTCGGTTTATTAGCCCACGCGGCAACGCAAGATGGTGCTTTGGATAAAAAAACAAAAGAACTTATTGCTTTAGCATTAGGCATTGCATCACATTGCGATGGTTGTATTGGTTTTCATACACAAGCTTTAGCTAAGCTAGGTGCTTCCCAACAGGAAGTTGTTGAAACTTTAGGTATGGCAGTTTATATGGGAGGTGGTCCATCTTTAATGTATGCTGCTGAAACACTCACAGCTTTTGAACAGGCCAAAGCAAGCTAAATGATTATTCAATCAGTTATTGGTGGAGGGTTGATTGGTATCGCCGTTTCAATACTATTACTTTTTAATGGGAAAGTACTAGGTGTCAGCGGTATATTAGGCGAACTTTTTAATCACAGACTTAGCCAAAATTATTGGCGATTATTTTTTATAATAGGTCTTCTAATATCACCCATTATCTGCAATACCTTCAAGCCAATACCACTAACTGAAATGACCTCTAATAATCTATTAATTATTGCGGGTGGTTTATTGGTGGGATTTGGCAGTCGTTTAGGCTCAGGTTGTACGAGTGGTCACGGAGTATGCGGCATCGCTAGATTTTCCCTAAGATCTTTAATTGCAACAATGACATTTATCCTATTTGGCTTCATGACGGTATATGTTATGCAAAAGATGCTGATATGAGCGCCATCATATCTTTATTGGTGGGTATCATTTTTGGCATAGGCCTAATCATCGCCCAAATGACTAATCCATTAAAAATTATTGGATTTTTAACTTTTGGTGAAAATTGGGATCCTTCATTATTATTTGTTATGGCTTCCGCAGTCTTTATTAGTTTTTTTGCATTTAGTTTTGGTAAACAGAAAAATCAAACATTACTTAATTTAGATTTTGAAATACCCAAGCGCAATGACATTGATTTGTCTCTGTTAGTAGGTGCAGCTTTATTTGGAATAGGCTGGGGTATGGTAGGCTTTTGTCCTGCCCCTGCAATTGTATCTTTGGCATTTGGTAATTTACAAACATTATTGTTTGTTATATCAATGTTAATAGGTATAAGCTTAGTGAAAATTATAAAAAAATAATTAAATCATTTTTTTATAATTTTTAAATCGAGTGGTTGCTCATCTTCCATGACGGAAAGAAGGCGATCAATGTTTGGATGCTTGCCTGGATTTTTTTGTGCGTCTTCAGTATGTTCAGAATATAAGTCAAGACCTTCAATTGCAGCATCTAATGTAATAGCACCAAATAGTTTCCAAAGATGTTGATAGACTTTT
>RHAY01000039.1 GCA_010031285.1 Methylophilaceae bacterium
GTTTTAATTTTTAGAAATACTCGTTCTATTAATGTTGACGATTTAAATCGTCTTAACGGGTGATCATTTGAATTCTATTTATTCTTATCTTGCAGTTCCATTATTACCTCTCATCGCATCTTTCTGTGTAGGTATCTTAGGTCGTAAATTGCCAGAGTTTTTTGCATCAAGTATGACTATTTTGTCTGTCTTTATTGCATTTCTTCTTTCATGCATGACACTTAATGAGACATTGAACGGTTTAGTTTTAAATCAGACAATTTATAAATGGCTTCTTTCTGGCCACTATCAATTTGAAGTTGGATTTTTAATTGATAATTTAACGGCCATGATGATGGTAGTTGTAACTTTTGTATCGCTGATGGTTCATATTTATACGATGGGTTACATGAAAGGGGATCCGGGCTATCGAAGATTCTTTAGTTATATCTCCTTATTTACCTTCTCGATGTTGATGTTGGTTATGAGCAATAATTTCATGCAACTCTTTTTTGGCTGGGAGGCGGTAGGTCTTGTGTCCTATCTTCTTATCGGATTCTGGTTTGAAAGATCCACAGCAATTTATGCAAATCTCAAAGCTTTTCTGGTGAATCGTGTCGGAGATTTTGGTTTTATTTTAGGGATTGCTTTAATTCTTTATTGGACAGGCTCTCTTGATTACGCAACAGTATTTAAAAGCACAGGCATTATAGCGGCTCATACAATGCAGTTATTTGGCCAGCCTGTTGCTGTTGTTACTGTTATTTGTATTTTATTATTTATTGGGGCTATGGGTAAATCAGCACAAGTGCCCTTGCATGTATGGCTTCCAGATTCAATGGAAGGCCCAACACCAATATCCGCACTGATTCATGCTGCAACGATGGTGACCGCAGGTATTTTTATGGTATCGCGCACGTCCCCTTTATTTGAGTTGTCTGATACAGCACTTTCTTTTGTCATGATCATTGGTGCTATCACAGCATTATTTATGGGTTTATTAGGCATTATCCAAAATGACATTAAGCGTGTAATTGCTTATTCAACACTTTCACAATTAGGTTATATGACAGTAGCATTGGGAGCCTCAGCTTATTCGGTTGCTATGTTTCATTTGATGACACATGCATTCTTTAAAGCTTTGCTTTTCTTAGGCGCGGGTTCAGTCATCATAGGTATGCATCACGATCAAGATATTCAACACATGGGCAATTTAAAAAAATATATGCCTATTACCTGGATTACTTTTTTAATTGGCTCTTTAGCATTAATAGGTACACCATTATTTTCAGGATTCTATTCAAAAGATAGTTTAATTGAAGCTGTGAAGTTATCTCACATCGCAGGAAGCCACTTTGCTTATTTTTCTGTATTGGTAGGGGTTTTTGTAACAGCATTTTATTCATTTAGACTTTATTTTCTTGTTTTTCACGGTAAAGAGAAATGGCGTCTTCAGAAGTTAGCACATCATGAAGATCACCATCATGGCTTAAGCCCAAAAGATAATCCCCATGAAAGCCCTTTAAGTGTCACTATACCTCTCGCATTGCTTGCTATCCCATCCTTAATCATTGGGTATTTAACAATTGAGCCAATATTGTTTGGTAGCTTTTTTTCAAAGAGCATTTTCTTGGATATTGAAGCGCATCCTACAATGGAGCATTTAAGCCATCATTTCCATGAAATTTATCACGGACCTTTTGGTATGGCATTGCATAGCATCATGAGCTTACCTTTCTTATTTGCATCAAGTGGTGTTGCCTTAGCTTATTATTGCTACCAAGTGAATTTAAATTTACCCAAAGCAGTTTTTAATCGAACACAAATGATTTACCGCATATTAGAAAATAAATATGGATTCGATACATTTAATGAAAAGTTTTTTGCTTTTGGTAGTCGTTTTTTAGGCGAAAAATTTTGGCAAATTGGTGATATCAAAATTATTGACGGATGGCTTGTCAATGGAACAGCAAAATCGATAGGTAAGCTTGCAGAAAAAATACGTGTGATTCAATCGGGCTATATTTATCACTATGCTTTTGCGATGGTGATTGGCGTATTTTTATTCTTAACTTTCTTTATAAAAATATAAGATGAATTTAACTCATATATTAAGTTATTCAATTTGGACGCCTATTTTCTTAGGTGGACTTATACTCTTATTAAGTGGAAAAGTAAGTGATACTCAAGCTAAATGGTTTTCACTTGTAAGTAGTGTAGTTTCTTTTTTAATCACCATTCCGCTTTATACAGCTTTTGATTTTTCGTTTGGACAATTTCAGTTTCAAGAATTTTTTCATTGGATACCTGCCTTTCACATTAACTATCACTTAGGTGTTGATGGGTTTGCTGTACCTTTAATTCTTTTGACGAGCTTCACTACAGTGATTGTCGTTCTGGCTTCATGGCGATCTATAGAAGACCGAGTTGCACAGTATATGGCAGCTTTCTTGATGATGTCAGGTCTTATGATTGGTGTATTTAGTGCGCTTGATGCCATGCTTTATTACATTTTTTGGGAAGCTATGCTTATCCCCATGTTCTTAGTCATTGGTATTTGGGGTGGACCTAATCGGATTTATGCCACGATTAAATTCTTTTTATATACTGTTTTAGGTTCTTTATTAATGTTAGTAGCATTCATTTATCTCTATCTTCACACTCATTCATTTGAAGTAGTTAATTTTTATAATGCCGGTCTCGGTCTTTATCCACAGATTTTTATCTTCTTAGCTTTATTCATGGCCTTTGCAGTGAAAATTCCAATGTGGCCTTTACATACTTGGTTGCCGGATGCGCATGTGGAGGCACCCACAGGAGGCTCAGTTGTTCTGGCAGCAGTGATGCTGAAATTAGGTGCATATAGCTTTATGCGCTTTGCGATGCCAATCGCACCTGAGGCTGCGATTTATTTAAAAGAGTTTATGGTGACGCTGTCACTGATTGCAATTTTATATATTGCACTCATTGCAATCATTCAAAAAGATATGAAAAAATTAATTGCCTATTCATCAATATCTCATATGGGTTTTGTTACTTTAGGGTTATTTATGTTTAATTCAATAGGTATTGAGGGCGCATATGTTCAAATGATATCCCATGGTTTTATTTCAGCCGCGATGTTTTTATCTGTAGGGGTTTTATACGACAGACTCCATACAAGACAAATTGCAGATTACGGTGGTGTTATTCACGCAATGCCAACTTTTGCAGCCTTTGCAGTATTTTTTGCTATGGCTAATTGTGGCCTTCCTGGTACTTCAGGATTCGTAGGTGAATTTATGGTCATCATGAGTGCTATGCAAAATAATTTCTGGATTGCATTGATTGCAGCAAGTTCACTTATTTTTGGTGCGGCATATTCATTATGGATGGTGAAGCGAGTATTTTATGGTGAAGCACGCAACCAAAAAATTAGAGTATTAAAAGATATTTCTTGGCGTGAATTTTTTATTCTTTCTATTTTGGCCCTTCTTATTATTTTAGTGGGCATTTACCCAAAAATTATCACAGATATGACAAATGCTTCGACAGTTCAATTTCTAGAGCATATGCATTTGATAAAACCTGTCACATCATTACCACTGGATGTATAAATGAATCAACTTATTCAATCTGATCTTTCTTTGATTTGGCCAGAAATTTTCGTGCTTTCAATGGCGATGGTTGTGCTTATGACAGATCTATTTATTAAACCTTCAATGCGTTGGATTATTTTTGCCCTATCTCAATTTACTTTATTGGGCGGCGCTTATTTAACCGGCCAGCATTTTAATCATCAAACTGAATTTGCTTTTTCTAATATGTTTGTTCGTGATGGTTTGGCAGATCTTCTAAAAATGATGAGTTATGCAGGGACATCATTGATTTTTTTCTATAGCCGGTCTTATATGAAAGATCGCAATTTATATCGTGGTGAATATTTTTCACTGGTCCTATTCGCATTGCTTGGCATGATGATTATGATTTCAAGTCACAATATGCTTCTTGTTTATATGGGACTTGAACTTCTTTCTTTGTGTTTATATTCGCTGACAGCCCTTGATCGTGATAATCAAAAAGCTACTGAATCCGCAATTAAATATTTTGTATTAGGCGCACTTGCATCAGGACTTCTTCTTTACGGCATGTCGATGATTTATGGTGCGACATCAAGTTTAGATTTGAATGTGATTTCAACAGCATTATTGAACAACCCCACAGACCATGCCATTCTTATACTAGGCCTTGTTTTTGTTGTGGCTGGTCTTGCTTTTAAATTGGGAGCAGTACCGTTTCAAATGTGGGTGCCTGATATTTACGAAGGTTCGCCTTCATCAATTGCTATGCTCATTAGTTCAGTTCCAAAATTAGCAGCTTTTGCCATCACGGTTCGCATTCTAGGTGACGGCCTGCAATCCATGATGGTCGACTGGAAACAAATGATGCTTATTATGGCTGTTCTTTCCGTGGGTATTGGAAATGTCACAGCAGTTGCACAAACGAATATTAAACGCATGTATGCTTATTCGACGATTTCTCATATTGGCTTTATTCTTTTTGGGTTGATGAGTGGAACGCTTAATGGTTATGCATCAAGTTTGTTTTATGTTGTGAGCTATATGTTTATGACTCTCGTTTCTTTTGCAGTCTTAATGATGATGTCTCGCAAAAATTTTGAATGTGAATCACTTGAAGACTTTAAAGGGTTAAATAAGAGAAATCCTTGGTATGCATTTCTTATGTTAATCACGATGTTAAGTATGGCAGGTATACCTCCTACCATAGGCTTTTATGCAAAGTTTATGGTGCTTCAAGCAGCATTCGACGCAGGATTTGCAAGTTATGTAGTCTACGCAGTAATGATGGCTTTAGTCGGTATGTTCTATTACATGAGAATTGTAAAGCTTATGTATTTTGATGAGCCAAAATTAAAAAATAAATTGGATGTGTCGATGGATATAGAATGGATTTTATCAGTCAATGCATGTGCACTTTTGATTGTCGGTTTAATTCCTCATGCATTTATGGAAGCTACAACGCAAGCGGTAGCTTTAAGCCTTCATTAAATGACTCAGTGGATACTTATTTTAATCACGATCATCATGGCTAATGTGCCTTGGATCTTTAATGATTTTCTTTTTATTAAAAAATTTCCATCACATAAAAAACCATTTGCTTGGGCTTTGCTTGAAGTAGTTGCTTTGTATTTTGTGACTGGAGGCATTGCACTTTTTACAGAACTTAAAGTTGTGGGGCATATTCAGTCTCAAGCTTGGGAGTTCTATGCAGTGACTTTCTTTTTATTTTTAGTTTTTTCTTTTCCTGGATTTATTTTTAAAACGCTTTGGAAGTAAAATCTCTTAAAGTTTTAATTATAGGTTGCGGCCAACTCGGCTTCTCCGTTGTCAAACATTGTGATTCCCAAATGTTTAAATTATATGGGTTTAGTCGAAGTCTAAAAAAAGCACCTCCTTCTATTGAAATGCATCAAGTAGATATTTTAAAAAATGAAAGTATTGATGCTATTAAATTACTTAATCCTGAGATTATTATCTACGCTGTTTCTGCTGACACACAATCTGTTGAAAGTTATCAAGATCATTACGTGTCTGGCTTAAAAAAAACTTACGAAGCAATTTTAAAGCTCGATCAATTTAAACATCTTTTTTTTGTTTCAAGCACAAGAGTCTACGGACAAAAAACGACAAAAATTTTAAGCGAGCTTGATGTTGCTGAGCCTGCTGATTATGGCGGTGAGGCGTTAATGCAAGCTGAAATGATTGCGCGACAATTAAAAAGAAGGGCAACCGTATTACGTTTATCCGGGATCTACGGCCCTAATCGAACACGGATGATTCAATTAGCAGAAAGCAGTCCAGGTAATTGGCCTGCGACCAATAATTGGTCCAATCGAATTCATGAAGAAGATGCTGCTCGATTTATTGTTTTTCTGATGAAAAAAATTGTGAAGAAAGAATTGCTCGAGCCACTTTATCTTGTTACAGATGGTGTGCCTACAAAGCAATATGATGTATTAACTTGGATTCGAAAGCGTCTTAAATTATCTATAGATACGATTGAATTTCCGATTGTGGAAGGCGGAAAGCAATTGCAATCTGTGCTATTAAAACAAACTGGATTTACATTAAAGTATCCCGATTTCACATTTGGGTACGATGCGATGATTGATTAGGGTTCTTCAATAGGATAGAATCCAGAGTCCTAAATTCTTTAGGCGCGTAGCTCAGCTGGTTAGAGCACCACCTTGACATGGTGGGGGTCGTTGGTT
>RHAY01000040.1 GCA_010031285.1 Methylophilaceae bacterium
ATTTTCTCAACACAGTCGACACACAAACTTTTAGCAGGCTTAAGTCAAGCATCTCAAATTCTTGTGCAAGATGCAGAAAGAAATAAACTCGACAGAGAAGTCTTTAACGAATCATTCTTAATGCATAGTTCTACAAGTCCCCAATATTCAATTATTGCGAGTTGCGATGTCGCTGCTGCGATGATGGAGGAACCTGGCGGTAAAGCCCTTGTTGAAGAATCTCTTATGGAAGCATTGGACTTCAGACGCGCTATGCGAAAAGTAGATATTGAGTGGGGGTCTGATTGGTGGTTTAAAGTTTGGGGTCCTAACGATCTATCAGACGAAGGACTCGAAGATCGAGATGCTTGGATGTTAAATGCAAATGATCATTGGCATGGATTCGGTAATCTTGCGGATGGCTTCAATATGCTGGACCCTATCAAGGCAACCATCATTACCCCAGGCCTCAATGTTGATGGCGAGTTTTCAGAAGAATTCGGTATTCCAGCTTCTATTGTGACTAAGTATTTGGCAGAGCATGGCGTTATCGTAGAGAAAACAGGTCTCTACTCATTTTTTATTATGTTTACGATTGGTATTACTAAAGGCCGATGGAATACGCTTGTAGCAGCTCTACAACAATTTAAAGATGATTATGATAAAAATCAGCCTTTATGGAAAGTTTTACCGGAATTTATTCAAAAGCAACCAAGTTATGAACGCATTGGATTAAAAGATTTATGTACACAGATTCATGAGATTTATAAAAAACATGACATTGCAAGACTTACTACGGAAATGTATCTCTCTGACATGATTCCTGCAATGAAGCCCACAGATGCTTTTTCAAAAATGGCTCACAAAGAAATTGAACGTGTCGCGATTGATGATTTAGAAGGCAGAATTACAGCTGTGCTTCTCACGCCCTATCCACCGGGCATTCCTCTTCTAATTCCTGGTGAGCGTTTTAATAAAATTATTGTGAACTATTTAAAATTCGCGAGAGATTTTAATGAAAAATTCCCAGGCTTTGAAACAGACAATCACGGATTAGTAAAAGAAAAAATTGATGGTAAAGCACACTACTTTGTAGATTGTGTATCTATTTAGTATTTTTTTGATACTTTACAAAAGAAAATTCAAGGCCATCATTTGTAATATGATTTTCTCTTGAAGATTCAATCCACATTTGTTTATTGATTTCAGGAAAAAAAGCATCTCCCGAAAAGCTTTTTTTAATTTCTGTTATATATATGTAATCTACTAAGCTTAATGCTTGCTCATATATATTTGAACCTCCAATCACAAATACCTCATTATCATTCTTACAAATAGAAAAAGCATCTTCGATACTATGCACAACTTCTGCACCCTCATAAGAAGCTTCTGTATTTCGACTAATCACAATATTTCTTCTATTGGGTAACGGTCGACCAATAGACTCGTAGGTCTTTCGCCCCATAATAATCGTGTGTCCCGTTGTTAAAGATTTAAAATGCTTTAAATCCTCACTGATATGCCATGGCAAGGTGTTATTTACACCAATAACACGATTAGAACTCATTGCAACAATGATGGATAGTTTGGACACTAGACTGCGACAGGTGCTTTAATCGGAGGGTCAGGATCGTAATTTTCTAGAACAAAATCTTCAAATTTAAAGTCAAAAATGTTTTTAACTTCAGGATTAATTTTCATACGAGGTAATGCTTTAGGTGATCTTGATAATTGCTCATTGACTTGGTCTATATGATTCGAATAAATGTGTGCATCGCCTAACGTATGAACAAAATCACCAAGTTCTAATGAACATACTTGCGCTACCATCATTGTTAGCAGCGCATAAGATGCAATATTAAAAGGTACGCCTAGGAAAATATCTGCACTTCTTTGATAAAGCTGACAGGATAATTTCCCATTTGAAACATAAAACTGAAAAAATGCATGACAAGGTGGAAGTTTCATTTTTTTGATTTCAGAGACATTCCAAGCTGAAACTATTAATCGTCTTGAATCAGGATTTGTTTTAATTGACTCAATCAATTCTGTAATCTGATCAATATGTTTTCCATCAGCCGAAGGCCAGCTTCTCCATTGATAACCATAGACTGGACCTAGGTTGCCATTTTCATCCGCCCATTCATCCCAAATACTCACGCCGTTATCTTTTAAGTATTTAATATTTGTACTACCGCTTAAAAACCATAAAAGCTCGTGAATAATTGACTTTAAATGTACTTTTTTTGTAGTTAATAAAGGAAAACCCTTTGATAGGTCGTAACGCATTTGATAACCAAATACAGAAATTGTACCTGTACCAGTTCGGTCATGTTTAACATCACCATGGTTTTTAACGTGATTAAGTAAATCTAAATATTGCTTCATGATCTTATACGTTTTGCCTTATGAATGTTTTAACTTGATCAACTTGATTATCTAAAACTTCAAATCGTTGCGGAAGATCTTCTAAATGCATTAATGATTCTGGTCTGTCAGGTTTTTGATTTATCGCTTCTAAAATAGAATCTTCAAATTTGATAGGTAATGCTGTCTCAAGCACAATCATTGGGACATTGTCATCTAAATGCTCATAGGCTGCTTTAAATCCATCTGCTGTATGTGTATCGATGATGATCTTGTATTGATTGTATATTTCTTTAATAAAGTGAATACGTTCTTTGTGCGTACTTGAGGATGATGTAAATCCAAAATCTTTAATTTTTTCAAAAATACCACCTTGGTTTAAATCAAAATTACCGCCTTGATCAATCAATTTCCATAATTCATTCAACTTTTTACTATCTCGACCAATTAAATCAAAAATGAATCGTTCAAAATTAGAGGCCTTAGATATATCCATTGAGGGGCTTGAAGTATGAAAAGTATTTTTAGAGTCGCGTGGCTTATACATACCTGTCTTAAAGAACTCATCTAATACATTATTTTCATTGGTAGCAACTACAAGTCTTTTAATTGGAAGACCCATCATACGTGCTATATGACCTGCACAAATATTACCAAAATTACCAGTGGGCACAGTAAAGCTTACCTCTTCATTGTTTTTGGTAACAGCGAGATAGCCTTTAAAATAATAAACAATCTGCGCTAAAATTCTGCCCCAATTAATTGAATTCACTGCGCCAATTTTAAAATCTTTTTTAAAGTCTAAGTCATTAGATACTGCCTTAACAATATCTTGACAATCATCAAAAACACCTTTGATGCTTAGATTGAAAATATTTGGATCTTGAATACTAAACATTTGAGCTGATTGAAAGCGACTCATCTTCTGATAAGGTGACAACATAAAGACATTAATACCTTTTTTTCCTCGCATAGCATATTCAGCAGCAGATCCGGTATCTCCAGACGTTGCGCCTAAAATATTTATTTCTGCATTGTCTTTAGCAAGCACATATTCAAAGAGATTGCCAAGGAGTTGCATTGCAATATCTTTAAATGCAAGTGTTGGTCCATTTGAAAGTGAAAGAATATATAAATTCTCTTTAACTTTTAAAATCGGTGTAATGTCTTCTGGTTTTTGTTGTGATCTTGCAAACGCATATACATCCTTGGTGTATGTTTTATTGATAATTATTTTTAAGTCGTCTTGCGGTATGTCATCAACAAATTTAGAAATGATATGAAAAGCAAGTTCAGCATAACTCATGCTTCGCATATTATTTAAATCTTGAGCTGAAAATTGAGGGTAAGACTCTGGCAGATATAAACCACCATCAGGTGCAAGACCGCCTAATAAAATCTCAGAAAAAGAAAGTGGCTTTGATTGACCACGCGTTGAAATATATTTCATAAAGCCTTTATTTACTAAGTTCTTCTAATCTAATTTTAATAACTTTTCCAATGGTGGCCGATAAGGACTCAATTGAATCAATGACGGTATTGATATCTTTCTCAAGAGCTAAATGGCTTAGAATGACAATATCTGCTTCAGATTCATGTTCTTGTGGTTCTTTTTGGAGCATCGCATCAATTGAAATTTTCTTATCACCAAATAATTTTGTAATCTCAGCTAATACACCTGGCTTATCTGAAACACGAATTCTTAAGTAATAGCCGCTGATTGCGTCTTCAATTTTATAGATAGGTATTGAATCAATTTTATTATCTTCAAAACCATGTGGAGGGACCTGAGATAATCTTGAAATATCGATAAGATCAGCAACGACAGCACTCGCTGTCGGTAAAGCACCGGCACCAGCGCCATAATAAAGTGTTGGTCCAACCATATTACCTTTGACAACGACAGCATTCATTGCACCATTAACATTAGCAATTAGACGTTTCTCCGGTATTAGAGTGGGATGCACTCTTAACTCAATACCTTTATCTCTTTTTTTTGCGATACCCAATAACTTAATGCGATAACCTAATTCTTCTGCATATCGAATATCTTTTTGCTCAAGTGCTTTAATGCCTTCCACATAAACATCTTTAAAGCTCATAGGAATGCCAAAAGATAAACCAGCAAGAATTGTTAACTTGTGTGCTGCGTCAATGCCTTCAATATCAAAAGTAGGGTCTGCTTCTGCGTATCCTAAAGACTGGGCCTCGGATAAGGCTTTAGCAAATGTAATTCCTTTGTCGCGCATCTCAGTCAGAATAAAATTGGTGGTGCCATTAATAATACCTGCAACCCACTCAATCTTATTTCCAGCCAAACCTTCTCTAATAGATTTTAAAATAGGTATACCACCAGCGACTGATGCTTCAAAAGCTAAAGTGACATTATTCTTTTTGGCTAAGTCAAATAGTTCATTTCCAAAATTCGCGAGCAATGCTTTATTGGCGGTTACAACATGTTTTTTATTTTCAATCGCTTTCACCACTAGTTCTTTTGCAATTGTTGTACCACCAATAAGTTCAACAATCACATCAATCTCTTTATCAGCAACTAACTTAAATGCATCATCAGTGACCTCAATAGAGCTCCCAACAATTTCTTTTGCGCGTGCCAGATTTTTATCTGCTACAGCGACAATTTTCATATCAGCGGATGTTTTACGCTGTATCTCTTTAATATTAGTTTTTAAAAGTTCAAAGACACCGCCACCTACTGTACCGATACCTAATAAACCTATATTCATTCGTTTCATCAGTTATAGCTCTCTAGCTTGCATTATTTTTCTTAAAGTTTTCAAGATAATTAGCAATACGATTAATTGATTCTTTAAGATCATCTTCATTTGGCAAGAAAACAATTCTTATGTGATCAGGATCTTTCCAATTAAATCCTGTGCCTTGAACTAATAATACTTTTTTGTCGATTAATAATTTTAAAATAAATTCTTGATCGTCTTTAATCGGATACATCTTTGGATCTAATTTAGGAAAAAGATACATCGCAGCTTCAGGCTTAACGCATGTGACTCCGGGAATGGACACAAGCATGTTGTAAGCAAGTTCTCTTTGTTTGAAAAGTCGTCCTGTAGGTGCAACAAGATCATCAATACTTTGATACCCACCCAAAGCAGTTTGTATTGCGAGCTGTCCAGGAACGTTTGCACGATATCATATATTCAAATTTAGGTAATTAAATTGGCTCAGCTTAAAAAATCATCGAAATTAAATAACGTCTGTTATGACATTCGCGGACCTGTTTTAGCGCACGCTAAAAAAATGGAGGAAGAAGGTCATCGTATTATCAAACTTAATATTGGGAATCCAGCAGCTTTTGGATTTGAAGCACCTG
Organism: Methylophilaceae bacterium; assembly: GCA_010031285.1. Taxonomy (GTDB): domain Bacteria; phylum Pseudomonadota; class Gammaproteobacteria; order Burkholderiales; family Methylophilaceae; genus Methylopumilus. The sequence continues at coordinate 5,696 of RHAY01000040.1, forward strand.
AAGAGATTGTTCAAGACGTGATTCGTAACATGAGCAAAGCATCTGGCTATACAGATAGCAAAGGGCTTTTTGAGCCAAGAAAATCTATCATGCATTACACTCAACAAAAAAATATTCCAAATGTTGATGTAGATGATGTAATTATTGGTAATGGCGTGTCAGAACTTATTGTCATGTCAATGCAGGCATTATTAGATAACGATGATGAAGTGTTGATCCCTATGCCAGATTATCCGCTTTGGACAGCGGCTGTGACGCTAGCAGGGGGGAAACCTAGACACTATCTATGTGATGAAGCTTCAAACTGGTATCCTGATCTTGAAGACATCGAAAGTAAAATCACCAGCAAAACAAAAGCGATTGTTGTAATCAATCCAAATAATCCAACAGGTGCGCTTTATCCAAAAGATATCCTAGAGGGTATTATTCATATTGCAAGAAAACATAAACTCGTT
>RHAY01000005.1 GCA_010031285.1 Methylophilaceae bacterium
GTATTGAGAGATGGGAAGCATGAAATTGAATTAAGGGCGTTTAATCGCGCTTGCTTCTTTAGCTAATTTTGTAATTTCAATCCAGTTTTTATTTGCAACGAGATCTTTTGGTGTAAGCCAAGTGCCTCCGCAAACCGGCACATTAGGCAAACTTAAAAAGTCAGGAGCTGATTGAACAGTGACACCTCCTGTTGGACAGAATTTAACGTCTGAAAAAGGACCTGCAAATCCTTTTAGAAGATTAATGCCGCCTACTGCAACGGCAGGAAAAAGTTTCAAGAAGTAATAGCCATCGTTATTAGCCATCATCACTTCGCTTCCGGTCGAAACTCCTGGCAATAATGGTAATCCAATATCTAAACAATGTTTACCAATTTCTGATGTATAGCCTGGACTCACTGCAAATTGACAGCCAATTGATTTTGCAGCTGAAGCATCTGCTTTTGTTCTTACAGTACCTGCACCTACAATTGCTTCTGGCACATGTTTAATAATTCGATCCATAGCCTCAATTGCACATGAAGTTCTTAATGTAACTTCCAAAACTTTGATGCCACCTTCAAGCAAAGCTTCTGCCATAGGAACGGCATCTTCTACTTTATCAATCACAATGACTGGAATCACTGGACCATAATTTGCTAAATCTAAAGTCTTCATATTGTCCTTATAAATTTTATAGCCAGGTGATCGCGCCTTCTTCAGCAGAAATCACATTTTTTCTCATACCAGCAAATAATTCACGTCCGATATCGTGCGCATTATTATTTCGAAGCTGATCAGAGAGATTTTCATTTTCTCTTTCATACCATGTATCTTCATCGACTAATGCATTTAATGTACCGACCATCGCATTGAGTCGAATCATATCGCCATTTCGAATTTTACCGATAGGTCCATTTGCTGAAGCTTCGGGACTTAAATGAATCGCAGCTGGAATTTTTCCGGAAGCACCACTCATTCTGCCGTCGGTCACAATCGCTACCTTAAAGCCTTTATTTTGCAGCACTGCTAAAGGAGGTGTTAGCTTATGAAGCTCAGGCATTCCGTTTGCTTTAGGTCCTTGGAATCTCACAACCGCAACAAAATCCTTTTCAAGCTCGCCTCGATCAAAAGCACTCAGAAGCTCTTCTTGTGTATCAAAAATAACTGCAGGCGCTTCAATAATGTAACGGTCTTGCGGTACTGCAGAAATTTTAATTACAGAACGACCAAGATTACCTTGTAAAAGTTTTAACCCGCCTGATTGATTAAAAGGATTATCAGCGGTTCTCACAATTGTTTCATCGCCACTCTCTTTAGGTAAGTCTTTCCAAATAAGTTTATTATTTTCTTTTTTAGGTTTTTTTGTATATTCTTTTAAGCCACCTTCGCTTACAGTGATAACTTCTGGATACATACAACCTGAATCAATAAGCTCACGAATCACAAAAGCTGGTCCGCCTGCAGTTTGAAATTCATTCACATCTGCTTTGCCATTTGGGTAAACGCTTGCTAATAAAGGAGTTGCACTTGCGAGATCATGAAAATCACTCCAATCAATAATAATACCGGCAGCTCTTGCGATCGCTACCCAATGAATAAGATGGTTGGTAGACCCCCCTGTTGCTAATAATGCGACCATCGCATTCACAATAACTCGCTCATCCACTAATTTACCAATAGGTTTGTCTTGTTTATTTTTGATAATGTTTAAAAGAGAACGAACAGACTCACGTGTTATTTCTTCTCTAATATCATCCCGAGGATGAATAAATGCTGCGCCAGGAACATGAAGTCCCATTGCCTCCATTAACATCTGATTACTATTAGCTGTGCCATAAAATGTACAAGTACCTTCTCCATGGTATGCAGCAGATTCCGAAGCTAAAAGTTCTTCTCGTCCGACAAGGCCTTGTGCATATTTCTCACGTACTTTAGATTTAGAAGTGTTGTCGATACCAGTCGACATAGGACCGGCCGGAACAAAAATTGTAGGTAAGTGACCAAAATGAAGAGCACCAATTAATAAACCTGGCACAATTTTGTCACAAATACCGAGCATAAGCGCACCATCGAATACATCATGCGAGAGTCCAATTGCCGCTGCCATAGCTATGGTGTCTCGAGAAAATAAACTCAACTCCATACCTGGTTCACCCTGAGTAATACCATCACACATAGCGGGCACACCCCCTGCTACTTGAGCTGTTGCATCACATTTGTGAGCTTCATCACGAATAATGGATGGATAGTTTTCGTATGGTTTATGCGCTGAAAGCATATCGTTATATGCAGACACAATCGCAATGTTAGGTTTTTTTTCGCTAACGATTTTTAATTTATCATTTTTTGGTAATGCTGCAATAGCATGAGCAACGTTAGCGCACCCCAGGCGATCAGCACCCCGCTGTCTTTGCAACATAGCATCGACGCGAGCTAGATATGCAATTCTCGTGGGTCTACTTTTTTCTTTGATTCTTTCTGTGATTTCTACTATGGAATGTTTCATTAAATTAATCTGTTGTCATGAATGAATAAAAATTTATCTCTATGACAGATTATCCTAGAAACACTCTGTAAGCGTCAAACGATTAAATGTGAATTAGTCATATAAATCATTTATAGGCATTGATTTATATGCGAAAATTCTTTATATGGTTCGAATACTTATTATTAAAACGTCCTCACTTGGGGATATTATTCACTGCCTCCCTGTTGTTAACGATATTAAATATTTTGTTCCCGAAAGTTCGATAGACTGGCTTGTTGAAGAGTCTTTTGCTGATATTCCAAGGCTGCATCCTGAAATTAATTCGGTCATTACTATCTCTTTAAGGTCCTGGAAAAAAAATCTTAGAAAAAAGACAACATGGACAGGTCTTTATAAAGCCATTAATGCTATTCGTCAGAATCACTACGATATTGTCATTGATTTTCAAGGGTTACTAAAAAGTGCTTTTTTTACTTTATTTACACATGCTGATATTCATGGTTTTGATAAGTTGTCTATTCGAGAGGCTGCTGCGTCTTATTTCTATAAACATAGACATTCTGTTTCAAAACAAATCCATGCGGTCGTGCGTAATCGAGAATTAGCTTCCAAGTGTTTTGAATATAACTTATTGGACCAATCTGCTCATTTTGGATTAGAAATACACAATATCAATAACTTTAATCTATCAGAACGTTACGTCGTTTTGATTCATGGTTCTAGCAAAAAAACTAAACAATGGCCTATGGATCATTGGCAAAAAATCATCCAATTTTTTAATATTTTAGGTCTAAGAGTTTTATTGCCTTGGGGCAATCTTGAGGAATATCAGGTGTCCAAAGAACTTCGAAAAACATCAAGCAATTGCTTAGTGTTGCCTAAAATGAATATTAGCGATCTTGCAAATATTATATCGAGTGCTAAATGTGTGATTGGTGTAGATTCAGGACTCACTCATCTTGCCAATGCTCTTGGCATCCCAACTATAGGTCTTTATATGGATAGCAATCCATACCTTAATGGGGTCTATCCTAATATCAAAGTGCCATCCGTCAATTTAGGAGACATTGGGGTCACACCTACCGTCGAATCAACCATTTCTCAAATTGAGGCAATTATTTAATCTTACGCCCTTGAAATTGAAAGTTTCATCCCCAAATTTGGTTTAATTCGCAATATTTTAAAAGTTTTAAAAGGCAAAATTATGAATGCAGAAGATACAGAAAATTCATCTATTGATAATTCAAACAATAATCCGGAGCAACCCACTTCAGATAGCCCGGAAGATCAAATAAAGCTTCTTGAAGAGAAATTAGCCGAAGCGCAAGCACAAGTTCTCTATGTGAAAGCTGAGGGAGAAAATATTAGAAAACGTTCTTTCGAAGATATTGATAAAGCCAGAAAATTTGCATTAGAAAAATTTAGTGGTGAATTACTCTCTGTAAAAGATAGTCTTGATGCAGCTTTAACAGTTGAGAATGCAAATGTAGATAGCTACAAAAATGGCGTAGAGCTTACACAAAAACAACTCATTAATGTATTTGAAAAGTTTGGTATACAAGAAATTAAAGCATTAGGTGAAAAATTCGATCCTAATCAACACCAAGCCATCAGCATGGTGGAGTCAGAAGAAGAGCCAAATAAAATTTTAACTGTTCTTCAAAAAGGTTATCTATTGAATGAAAGAGTTATAAGACCGGCTCTGGTGACCGTATCAAAAACTAAAAATACATAAGCTCTTGAAATATTCAAGATCGTCCCAATTATAAATCTATCAAATTAAACAGATTTTTTAAGGAAAAAAAATGGCTAAAATTATCGGTATTGACCTAGGAACAACAAACTCCTGTGTGGCTGTAATGGAAGGTGGAAAACCTAAAGTAATTGAAAATGCAGAGGGTGCTCGAACAACACCTTCAATTATTGCTTACCAAGATGATGGTGAGATTCTAGTAGGCGCGCCTGCAAAAAGACAAGCAGTTACTAACCCAAAAAATACATTATTTGCTGTAAAACGCTTAATTGGCCGTCGTTTTGAGGAAAAAGAAGTACAAAAAGATATTGATCTAATGCCCTATGAAATTTCAAAGGCTGACAATGGCGATGCATGGGTAAAAGTGCGGGACCAAAAAATGGCGCCACCTCAAATTTCAGCTGAAGTTTTAAGAAAAATGAAAAAAACTGCTGAAGATTACCTTGGCGAAGAGGTTACAGAAGCAGTGATCACTGTGCCTGCTTATTTTAATGATAGCCAACGTCAAGCTACAAAAGATGCTGGACGAATTGCAGGTCTCGAGGTTAAACGTATTATTAATGAACCTACTGCCGCAGCACTTGCTTTTGGCCTAGACAAACAAGAAGGTGATCGAAAGATTGCTGTATACGATTTAGGTGGCGGAACGTTCGACGTATCTATTATTGAAATCTCAACAGTTGATGGCGAACATCAATTTGAAGTGTTATCTACAAATGGAGATACTTTTTTAGGTGGTGAAGACTTTGATAATCGTCTAATTGATTTTTTAGCTGATGAATTTAAAAAAGAAAATGGTCTTGATTTAAGAAACGATCTACTTGCAAAGCAACGTCTAAAGGAAGCGGCTGAAAAAGCAAAAATTGAACTTTCAAGTAGCCAACAGACTGAAGTCAACTTGCCTTACATTACTGCTGACGCAAGTGGTCCAAAACACCTTGTTGTAAAAATTACACGTGCAAAATTTGAATCTCTTGTGGATGATTTAATTGAAAGAACTATCGAGCCTTGTAAAGTTGCAATGAAAGATGCTGGCGTTTCTGGAAGTGACATATCAGACATTATTCTTGTAGGTGGCCAAAGTCGCATGCCAAAAGTACAAGAAAAAGTTAAAGATATCTTTGGTAAAGAACCAAGAAAAGATGTTAATCCTGATGAAGCTGTTGCCGTGGGTGCAGCAATTCAAGGTGGCGTCCTTCAAGGAGATGTAAAGGATGTTTTACTGCTCGATGTTACACCACTAAGTTTAGGCATTGAAACACTTGGCAGCGTGATGACTAAACTTATTAAGAAAAATACAACAATACCGACTAAAGCATCTCAAGTATTCTCAACTGCTGAAGATAATCAAAATGCCGTAACGATTCATGTGCTTCAAGGTGAGCGTGAAGTAGCCTCTGGCAATAAGAGCCTAGGTCAATTTAATTTAACTGATATACCTCCAGCACCAAGAGGTACGCCTCAGATTGAAGTGACTTTTGATATTGATGCTAATGGTATCTTGCACGTATCTGCTAAAGATAAAGCCACTGGTAAAGAAAATAAAATTACGATTAAAGCTAGTAGCGGACTCAGCGAAGAAGAAATTAAGAAAATGGAAGAAGATGCTGTTAAATATGCTGACGAAGATCGTAAAATTCGAGAGCTTGTAGATGTTAAAAACTCTGCAGATGGCATGATTCATTCAGTGAAAAAATCGATCACTGATCATGGTGATAAATTAGATGCAGCGGAAAAAGAAAAAATTGAAGCTGCGATAAAATCTTTAGAAGAATCCTTAAAATCTGACAATAAAGAAGAGATTGAGGCCAAAACAAAAGAATTAATGGAAGCATCGCAGAAATTAGGCGAGAAAATTTATGCCGAACAACAAGCACAACAACCTAATGCTGGAGCCGCACCTCAGCAAGAAGAAAAAACGGTTGACGCTGAAGTAGTTGATGCAGAATTTGAAGAAGTTAAGCAAGACAAAAAAGACAAATAACCTTTAACCATCAAAACAACATCAGTTAGTCTGATGTTGTTTTGTTTTTTTGAAAAAATATCATGGCGACCAAAAAAGATTATTACGAAACTCTTGGTGTATCTCGTGACGCTTCAGAAGATGAGATAAAAAAAGCTTATCGTAAACTTGCGATGAAATTTCATCCTGATCGCAACCCTGATAATCCAAAAGCCGAAGAAAATTTTAAAGAAGCCAAAGAGGCTTATGAAATACTTTCAGACTCTCAAAAGAGAGCAAGTTACGATCAATATGGTCATGCAGGTGTAGATCCTAGTATGGGTGGTCATGGGTCTGCTGGATTTTCAGACTTCAATGATGCCTTTGGTGATATTTTTGGTGATATTTTTGGCGGTGGGCGCGGTAGCAAAAAATCTAATGTTTATCGAGGTGCTGATCTTCGTTATAACATGGAAATTAGTCTTGAAGACGCTGCGAAAGGCACTGAAAGTAAAATTCGTATTCCTGTCATGACAGCTTGCGAGCCTTGTAAAGGCACTGGCGCTAAACCTGGCACACAACCAGTCTCATGTGATACTTGCCATGGTCATGGTCAAGTTAGAATGCAACAAGGATTTTTTTCGGTACAACAAACTTGCCCTAAGTGTCATGGCACAGGAAAAGTGATCAAAGAGCCATGTTCTACTTGTCATGGAGCGAGTCGTGTTAAACAAAATAAAACACTTTCCGTTAAAATTCCTGCCGGTGTAGATGAAGGCGATCGCATTCGCCTATCTGGTGAAGGCGAATCAGGCATTAATGGAGGGCCTTCTGGTGACCTTTATGTCGTAGTTCATTTAAAGAAACATGATTTGTTCGAACGCGATGGCGGTAATTTACACTGTGAAATGCCTATTAGCTTTACCACTGCCGCTTTGGGCGGTGAAATTGAGGTACCCACTCTCGATGGTCATGCAAAAATGAAAATACCTCCTGAAACACAAACAGGCGCTGTATTTAGATTAAAAGGAAAGGGTATTAAACCCTTAAGACAAAATTCACCTGGAGATCTTCATTGCCATGTTTCTATAGAAACGCCTGTCAAGCTTACAGATAGGCAAAAAGAACTGTTACAAGAACTTGAAGAGATCAATCAATTGGATCGAGGTAAACACAGTCCAAAATCAAAAGGTTGGCTTGATAAAATGAAGGACTTGTTTGATTAGTTAAAAAGTACCAGCTTGTATTAATTCAATCTTATAACCATCTGGATCCTCAATAAAGGCAATTACTGTTGTTCCATGTTGCATGGGGCCCGCCTCACGAATCACTTTTCCGCCTTTTGCTTTAATTAATTCACAAGCCTTGTAAGCATCTTCAACTTCTATTGCAATATGTCCAAAAGCATTACCTTTGTCGTATGTCGTCACGCCCCAATTGTAAGTAAGCTCAATGACGGCATGATCTTTTTCATCACCAAAACCCACAAAAGCTAATGAAAATTTTCCATCAGGATATTCATGTTGTCTTAATAGTTTCATACCTAAAATATTTGTATAGAAATTAATTGATTTTTGTATATCAATGACACGAATCATAGTGTGAAGTACACGCATAACTAACTCACTTTATTTTTTTGTAGTTGATGATACTTAAATAAAAGCGACTCTTTAGATTCAATAAATTGTGGATTAGTTGGAATGCAATCTACAGGACATACTTCTTGGCATTGGGGCACATCAAAATGTCCAACACATTCCGTACATAATTTAGGATTAATTTCATAGATATGTAGTCCTTGATAAATCGCATTGTTTGGACATTCAGGTTCGCACACGTCACAGTTAATGCATTCATCCGTAATCATTAACGCCATAATTAACGTCCAGTTTTTTTCATAGCTTCTTTAACGATTGGAGATACAAATTGTTCTATATTTCCACCTAAAGTAGCAACCTCTCTAACTAAACTTGAGGATAAAAAAGTAAACTGCTCGGAAGGTGTTAAAAAAAGCGTTTCAACATTTGGATAAAGTTTGCGGTTCATACCTGCTAATTGAAATTCATATTCAAAATCAGACACAGCCCTTAAGCCTCGAATAACTATTTGCGCGTTTTGTGATTCAACAAAGTCCATTAAAAGCCCATTAAATCCAATTACTTCAATTTCTTTATGGTCTTTGAATACAGCTTTCACCAAATCTATCCTCTCCTCAAGCGCAAAAAAACATTGTTTGCTTGTATTGCCAGCCACAGCCACAATTACTTTGTCAAAGATTTTTGCAGCACGATGGGCAATATTCTCATGACCTAATGTAATAGGGTCAAAGGTTCCAGGATAGACAGCTACAGATAAATTAGATTGACTCATTATTTTTTAATGTCACAAGATGATAAAAAACATTACCTGCTTTTCTTTTTTTTAAAAGATTAAATTCACCATGTTCTTTTAAAGCAGATTCTGATTCGAAGTATATTAGCCCATCCTTTGTTAAATGGTTAGCTAATTGAGGAAATAATTTATCTTCCCAGCCCTCGTTAAAAGGAGGATCACAGAAAATAATGTCAAACTTAGTGTTGTTATTTTGAAGAAATATAAGTGCATCCATAAAATGAATGCGCGCTTTTTGTGCTTGAAGTAGCTTTTTATTATTCTCAATCATTTTATAAGCTTGAGGAGATTTTTCAACCATTACTACACTTAAAGCACCTCTTGAGAGAGATTCAAATCCAATGACACCAGAACCCGAAAAGAGATCTAGACAAACTTTGCCAGTTAGATCCTGATTCAACCAATTAAATAGAGTTTCCCTTACTCTGCTTGGAGTAGGCCTTAACCCGGGACCGTCAAGGAAAGAAATATTTTTTCTTTTCCATAGCCCGCCAATAATTTTAACTTGATTTTTAAGTACCTTCAAAAAGCTACTCTGCACCTACAATAATAGTTGTAAGTTTATTAGGATCAATTTTATTTTTAAAAGCTACTTTTATTTGATCAACAGTTACTTTATTAATCTCACTTATATAATTATCAATATAGGAAATTGGCAACTTATAAAAAGCAATCATACTTAAATAATCAACAATTTTTGCATTACTATCAAGTCTTAAAGGAAATCCGCCGACCAAATTTTGTTTTGCTGCCATAAGCTCTTTTTCATTTGGACCTTCATCGATAAATTTTTTAATAGTCGAATTTACAATGCTTAGCGCCTCTTCAGTTTGTTCTTTTTTTGTTTGCAGGCCAATTTCAAGCGGGCCTTCAACATAAAGCGGCATAAAATAACTGTATACACTGTAAACCAATCCCTTTTTTTCTCTAACCTCTTCGGTAAGTCTAGAAACAAAGCCGCCGCCACCTAAAATATAATTTCCAACATACAAAGGAAAATAATCTTTTTCTCCGCGCCTCAATGCTGGCATACCCATTAAAATATGAGCCTGCTTTGCAGGATGCTCTATTTTTTTAACTCCCGCATAATTTGAATCTGTCACAGAAGCTATGTTGTGTTTTGTATTTCCTTGAGGCAATCCTTGGCTAATAGACTCACTTATTTTTTTAGCCTCATCCATGCTTACATCTCCCACAATTACGATGGAAGATTCAGATGATAAATAATAATTTTTATAGAATTGTTTAAGATCAGCTTGATTTAATTTTTGCACAGTATCAATATTTCCAGCCTCGTCATGTCCATATGGGTGATCTCCATATATTGATTTCATGAATGCTTTATTAGCAATAGTTTCTGGTTGCGTCAGAGACTGTTTAATACTTGCAATAATTCTATCTTTTTCTCTATCAATCACTGGAGCTGGAAAATCAGGTGCATGTATCACATATTTAAAAAGCGTCAGTGCTTTATCTTTCTGTGAGGCTGAGCTTAGAGTTCTTAATTTAAAGTAAGCCCTGTCGAGATCTACATCTCCGCCAATTGCTGCACCTATATCGGAGAATTGATTTGCTAATTTCTCTTCATTTATTCCACCTGCGCCTAGATTCATAAGATGATGCGTTAAATTTGCAAGGCCTTCTTTACCAACAGGATCTTGAGCGCTACCTGCAAAAAAATTTACATTAAGATCAAGTATAGGAAGGTCATGATTCTCTACAAAAAAAACTTTAGCTCCCTCTTTTGTCTCCCATGTATTAATCTTTAATACAGCAAAAGCATTTTGTTGAAAGCAGACTAGTAAAAAAATTAGTTGGAAAAGTTTAATGAACATGCGGGCGTCCCTTAGGGCTTGAGTTTTGAGTCATTGGCTGAGGATCAAGAATGACTACAGATAAATTATCTCGAGTTAAATATTTTGTAGCTACATTTTTTATTTGCTCTGAAGTTACACTATTAATTCTTTCAATATAACCATCACTTAAATGGAAAGAATAATCCATGGTTTCAAGTTGTCCAATTTCCATTGCCATACCAAACATAGAATCTTTTTGATACACATCACTTGCAATTACTGTTGCTTTCACTCTGTCTAACTCTTCTTGAGTTACACCATCTTTTTTAATTTTTTCTATTTCTTGGAGTAAGGCATTTTCAAGATCAGTTATTTTTTTAAAATCATTTGGTGTACCTTCCAATTCAAATATGCTAATTCTTCCACGAGCTGTGGAATCATATCCAGCACTTACATTGACGGCTAAATGCTGATTTCTCACAATATTTTGATTTAATCTTGATGAACTATTTCCAGCAAGAATATTAGATAAAACTTCTAGAGCGTATGGCTCCCATGCATTATTATCATTTCCATTCCGGTCATTTAACGTTGGGACGGGATATCCCATCAAAAGATAAGATAATTCACTCGGAGCCTTAATATATGACCTTCTCTCTCCATTTTGCTTAGGCTCAACCTGAGGCTTTCTTTCAGGTATTTTTCTTGCAGGAATTTTTTCGAAATATTTTTTTGCAAGATTTAATACATCTTTGGCATAAATGTCGCCAACAATAACCAACGTTGCATTGTTAGGTGCGTACCAATTTTTGTACCATTCCCTCGCATCTTCAACCGTCATATTTTCTAAATCATTCATCCATCCAACCACAGGCCTACTATATGGATGGGATTTAAAAACAGTGGATAGAAATTGTTCTTTAACTTGGGATGTTGGCTTATCTTCTGTTCTCCATCTTCGTTCTTCCATAACTACCTTTATTTCCTTGTCAAATTCTTCTTTAGATAGATTCAAATTCTCCATGCGATCTGCTTCTAATTTAAATGAAAGTTCAAGGTTTGATTTTTCAAGCTGCTGAAAATAGCAAGTGTAGTCTGCTCCTGTAAATGCATTTTCTTTTCCACCAGCCTTCGCAATAAGCCTAGAAAATTCTCCTGCTTTAATTTTCTTTGTGCCCTTAAACATCATATGTTCTAGAACATGGGCTACACCGGTTTTCCCATTTACCTCGTCAAGACTACCTGCTCGATACCAAACTTGTGAGACAACAACGGGGGAGCGATGGTCTTCTCTCACAAAAATTTTTAATCCATTAGAGAGCTTGAATTCTGAAGTTTGGGCTAAAAGTAAACTTGGAAACAACAATAAGAAAAGTAAGATATTTTTTAACAACGCGTCTCATCCTTAAGTGATTTAGCTATTATAATGAATATGTTAATTTCGTAGACGTTTCTTTATCTCATTAAGTTCTTAAAATTTTAAAAAATGTTTGAATTCCTCAAAAAAATTATAAAGAAGGACAGCCCAGAAAAAAAACCTGTGGCAAAAAAAGAGATTGCCAAAAAGGCACAAAAAAAACCTCCTTTAGCGCCAAAACAAAAAGGTACGAAAGCACCTAAAATATTAGACAAGAAAAAAATAGCAGCCCCTGCAAAACCAGTCATAATTCCTTCTAAAGATGCTGAAAAAAAACCTGTCACAAGCTCTAAAAAAGAAGCAGTCCCAAAAGAAGAAGTAGCTCCTAAAGAAGAGAAGAAAAGCGGTTTCTTTGGTTTTGCAGACAAAATAAAGAAAGGTCTCACTAAGACCAGAGAAAAATTAACTTCAGAACTAACTTCATTATTTACCGGTAAAAAAATTGATGAGGCACTTTTTGAAGAACTTGAAACAATATTGCTTACTTCTGATGTGGGTATTTCAGCCACCACTTACCTTTTAGATAGTATTAGAGCTTCTGTTAAAAAGAACAGTATTGAAAATGCAGATGAGATTAAGGGTTTACTTAAAGAAAAATTAACTGAGCTACTATCCCCTATTGAAAGCCCTCTACTAATAAAGGAGGCTAAACCTTATGTCATTATGGTTGTCGGAGTTAATGGCGCAGGGAAAACAACAACCATTGGAAAACTTACAAAAATTTTTCTTGATGAAAATAAATCAGTGTTAATTGCAGCTGGGGATACATTTAGGGCTGCGGCCACTGAGCAGCTCCAAGTGTGGGGCGAAAGAAATAATGTTCATGTTGTTTCACAAGCCTCAGGCGATCCAAGTGCTGTTATTTTTGATGCCATTAACTCTGCGAAAGCAAAAAATATTGATATTGTCATTGCAGATACTGCAGGTAGATTGCCTACGCAAAAACACTTAATTGATGAAATCTCAAAAGTTAAACGAGTAATTAATAAATGTCATGAGGAAGCGCCTCATGAAATCCTCCTCGTCTTAGATGCAAATACTGGGCAAAATGCTATTAGCCAACTGAAAATTTTTAACGAAGCTTTGGGCATTACTGGACTTGCTTTAACTAAACTTGATGGCACAGCTAAAGGTGGCGTTATTGCAGCGATCGCTAAAGAACAACCTACTCCATTAAGATACATTGGTGTTGGTGAATCTATAGATGATCTTAAAGTTTTCAATGCACAAGAATACGTCGATGCACTTTTCTAAAATTGGTCTTTATTAATGATTAAATTTGATCAAGTCCATAAAAGATATCCCGGAAATCTGGAAGCACTTCAAAACATTACCTTTGAAATCAATGCTGGTGAACTTATTTTTGTAACAGGCCCTTCAGGTGCAGGAAAATCAACTTTATTAAAATTAATTGCAGCGATTGAACCCCCTACCCATGGAACAATTATTTTTGAAAATCAAAATTTAAGTCAAATAAAAAGTGCTGCTATTCCTTATGTAAGGCGAAAATTTGGTTTGATTTTTCAAGATCATAAACTTTTATATGATCGCAATTGCTATGAAAATATTGCACTACCTTTAGAGATTAATGAAGTAAGTATAAATGATATTAGAGGCCGTGTTCGTGCAGCTCTTGATAAAGTCGGTTTACTTAATCGAGAAAAATCAATGCCCATTAGTTTGTCAGGTGGAGAACAGCAGCGCCTAGCAATTGCACGAGCTATTGCTTGCAGACCATCAATTTTGCTTGCGGATGAGCCTACAGGTAATTTAGATAAGAAATATGCAGACGAAATTATGAATCTTTTTTATAGCTTTCAGGAGCTTGGTGTTACTGTAATTATTGCAACGCATGAAATACCAACAACTTCCAAAAAACATAAACAACTTTATTTACAAGAAGGCAATCTCACAAAGATTACTGAACAATAGATGGATTTCTTTACTTCTCATTACCAGATGTTTCTGAAAGCGCTTCAACGTAGCCATGCTTCCATGCTTTCTACATTGATGATGTTTTTAGTTATAGGCTTCACTTTTATTTTGCCTAGCTTATCTTTTCTTGTAGTGCAAAATTTAAAATCTATTTCTGAAGCTATTCAGCATGAATCTCAAATCAGCGTTTTTCTTAAAAAAGATATTCCAATAGATGCTAAAAATAAAATAGAAAAAGAATTAAAAAATCGCAGTGAAATTAATAGCTATCATTTCGTCAAAAAAGAAGAGGCTTGGCCTAAGCTTCAAAAATCAATGGGCTTTAATGATTCAAATAGCGGTCTATCCGAAAATCCATTGCCCGATGCATTCTTTATTTCCCCCAATACCGTTAATCCAAATCTCATTGCAGACTTAAAGTCTTTTCTGGAAAAGCTTGATGGTATAGATCAAGTAGTAGTGGATACGGGCTGGGTTAAAAAATTGAACTCCGTGCTCCATTTAGCGAATAAAGCGATTCTTTTGGCTTCGATTTTACTGGCTTCTATGCTTATCGTAGTCATTGGAAATACCATTCGGCTTCAAATGACTTCCCACCATGAAGAGATTGAGCTCAGCAAATTAATCGGGGCTACAGATCAATTCTTAAGGCGGCCTTTTTTATACAGCGGCTTTATTTATGGCCTAGGGGGTGGGCTAACTGCGGCAATTGCGCTCAAATTAATTGTCATATTTTTAAATCAAACTGTCGTAGAAGTTGAAGCCCTCTACGGAGCTCAGTTTGTTATTATTGATCTTAACTTTTTACAGTATTTATCTATTATAGGCAGTTCAGTTCTGATCGCTATCACAGCATCTTTCATCTCTATTAATCAATCAATTAAAAAGTTATAGATTACCCAACCTATTGTATTTATTAGATTTATTTTAAATTTGTGGAACTTTATTAAACTAGCACTCTCTATTGAAGAGTGCTAAAATTATGTTTATTAATGAAGTTTTTACTAGGAATTTTAATAAAATGACTTTGGATTTAAGCTTACCTACATTAGGCTCGATTGATAGCTACGATCGCTATATGCAATCCATAAGAGCTATCCCGTCTCTTACTGCCGAAGAAGAGATTGAGCTAGGTATGCGCCTTAAAAAATCAAACGATCTTGAGGCAGCAAAAACTCTCATTCTATCTCACCTAAAGCTTGTAGTTAAAGTAGCAAAGGGCTATTCCGGATACGGACTTCCTCAATCAGACTTAGTTCAAGAGGGCAATATCGGTCTCATGAAAGCTGTAAAGAGATTTGATCCCGAAAGAGGAGTCAGGCTAGTTTCTTTCGCAATTTACTGGATTAAGGCAGAAATTCAAGAATATATCGTTAAAAATTGGCGCTTAGTTAAAACAGCGACAACAAAAGCTCAACGTAAATTATTTTTTAACTTACGAAGCATGAAAAAAACTATTCAGCCTCTTAAATCTGATGAGATCAATTCAATTGCTAAAGAGCTTAATGTCAAACCTGAAGATGTCCGTGAAATGGAATATCGCTTGAATGGAAATGAAATTTCACTGGATTATGGTTCAGACGAATCAGAAGAGGATGTATATAGGCCCATTGCTTATCTTAAAGATGAAACCCCAGAGCCTTCAGAACAAATGGAGATAGATCAATCCGAAGGGAATGATTTATCCTCCCTTAGTAAAGCACTTTCATCTCTTGATGAAAGAAGTAGACTTATTTTAGAAGAAAGATGGTTAAAAGATAAAGACGCTTCAACACTCCATGAGCTTGCGGATAAACTTGGTGTATCGGCCGAAAGAATTAGACAAATCGAGCAAGCAGCAATGAAAAAAATTAAATTATTAATGCTATCTTCTAGTCATTAATTTTTTAAATTTACCAAAAAAGCTAAAAGAACTCCGATAATATAGTTTTTTAAGGCTTTTCCAAAAAGTGACAATAAGCAACGCTAAAATATATCCATTAGAAATTAAGCTTCATCAAGCTTCCAAGCTGTTAGAAATAAAATTTAGTAATCTAACTGAATGTATGCTTTCCTGCGAATTTCTTCGAGTGTATTCACCTTCAGCTGAAGTAAAAGGTCATGGGCCAGGTCAAGAAATACTTCAAACGCATAAAGAGAATGTCACGATAGAAAATATTGAGCCAATTGGTCAATATGCAATTAAATTAACATTTTCAGATGGTCATGATACAGGTATCTATACTTGGGATTATCTTTATGAGCTTGCAGCAACTTATGATGTGCTATGGGAAGAATATATAAACAAATTATCGAGTGCGGGCATTCAAAGAATAAAAACGAATGGCTAATAAAAAAACACATTTTGGTTATAGCGAGGTAGATGCGTCTCAAAAAGCAGCTAAGGTAGCTTCTGTATTTCATTCTGTAGCTTCAAATTACGACCTAATGAATGACTTGATGTCATTTGGGATGCACCATATGTGGAAAAAATTTCTTGTGAATACCTCCAATGCAAAGAAAAATGCTCGAATTCTTGATATTGCGGGAGGCACCGCCGACTTATCTGTTCTTCTTGCTAAAAAGATCGGGGCACAATCATCTGACTTTACAGGACAAATAATTCATTCGGATATCAATTTATCTATGCTGAATATTGGCCGTAACAAATTAATTAATCAGGGTATTTTTATACCTTCTGTATTATGTGACGCTGAATCACTGCCTTTCCCTGATAATTATTTCGATTATGTCACTATTGGTTTCGGTATTCGTAATATGACAGATAAAAAGAAAGCATTGAAAGAAATTTATCGCGTGTTATCTCCGGGTGGAAAGATTTTAATATTAGAATTTTCAAAAATTTGGAAACCATTGCAATTTTTTTACGATCAATTTTCTTTTAAATTATTACCAAAATTAGGTAAATTATTTGCAAAAGATGAATCTAGCTATCAATATCTTGTTGAATCTATAAGAATGCATCCTGATCAAGAATCGTTAAAAAAGATGATGGAGGAAGAATCTTTTTCTAAAGTTGAATATCTTAACCTATCGTCTGGTGTCGTCGCTATTCATATGGGCTACAAATTTTGATTAGCGATACAATCAAACAAAAACTTACTAATCATTTATTTCAACAAAATGAATGGCTAAAAAAAGATTTTGCTAAACACAAATCAAAATCTATTTTATTTAACGTGGGTCCTATTCATTACGCATTAATGATTAATGAGTCCGGTATTCCTGAATATAAGGGGCATTTAGAAACTTATGATGCGGAGATTAAATTAACAATATCATCAGCTATAGAACTTATGCGAGGCAATAAGAAAGCGCATATTGAAATTAAAGGTGATATAGACTTTGCAACATTAATAAGTAAGGCATTAAAAGATATTGAATGGGACTATGAGGACGATTTGAGTAAATTAATTGGTGATATACCAGCATATCAACTTTCAAAGCTTGGAAAAAAAATTGTTCAAAGCACAAAAGAAACATCATTCAACATTGCAGATACCTTCAAAGAATATTGGCTTGAAGAAAAACCACTTATTGCTAAAAAAAGATTAGTTGAGCAATTTAATAAAGAAGTTGATAACTTGAGATTTGATGTTGATCGCTTAGAACAAAGACTTAAAAAACTATGAAATATATTAGGCTTTTATATATTATCTTCATCCTGCTTAAATATCGGCTTGAAGAGTTCATTACATTTAATCGAAAGCTTAATTTTCTCGCACTTTTTATCTCAGCAATATTTTTCTTTCGGCCACTTAACAAAAACAGAGGTACAAGACTTAGGCTTGCACTTGAGAATCTGGGTCCCATCTTCGTTAAATTTGGTCAAATGTTATCTACTCGAAGAGATCTTATACCCTTAGATATTGCAGATGAATTAGCTAAACTCCAAGATCAAGTGCCGCCGTTTCCATATAAGGATGTCGAAAAAATTATTATTAGTTCGTATGGCATGCCTCTTGGTAATATCTTCAAATCGTTTGATATTACGCCGATAGCAAGTGCATCAGTAGCTCAAGTCCATTTTGCAACACTCCATGGCGGTCAACATGTTGCAGTCAAAATATTAAGGCCGAATATAAAGCGTGTCATCGAGAAAGATATTAAGCTTTTATTCCTAATTGCTCATTTGCTAGAATTAATCTGGTCTGATGGAAAGCGCTTAAGGCCCCGAGAAGTAGTTGCTGAATTTTCTAAACACGTTCAATGCGAATTAAATCTTATGTTAGATGCAGCAAATTGCAGTCGCCTAGGTGAAAACTTCAAAGATAAAAAATTACTTATCGTCCCAGAAGTTTTTTGGGACTATTGCAATGAAGATGTAATGGTCATGGAAAGAATGAATGGAACGCCTATTAGTCATGTTGAAAAGCTCCGAAAAAAGAAAATTGATATTAAAGCGCTTGCTCGTAATGGTGTTGAAATATTTTTTACTCAAGTTTTTAGAGACAGTTTCTTTCATGCAGATATGCATCCGGGTAATATTCAAGTTGCTGATGATGGGCGTTATATAGCTATGGACTTCGGTATCATGGGCTCTTTAAGTGAAAATGATAAAAACTACTTAGCACGTAATTTTTTAGCTTTTTTTAAGCGTGATTATCACGATGTGGCTCTAGCCCACATCGAATCTGGATGGGTGCCTAAAGATACTTCCATTGATGAATTTGAAAATGCTATTCGCTCTGTATGTGAACCTATTTTTAATAAACCTTTGAAGGAAATTTCATTTGGTCGCTTATTAATTAGATTGTTTCAGACCTCAAGACGATTTAATATGGAGATTCAACCACAACTCACAATGCTTCAAAAAACTCTTTTGAATGTAGAGGGTCTTGGTCGAAACCTCGATCCTGATCTAGACTTATGGAAAACTGCTGCACCATTTTTAAAAAAATATATGTCTGAACAAAAAGGTATTAAACATATCCTTAAAAGCTTAAAAAATGAATTTCCTCATTGGCTTCATCTCACCCCAAAATTGCCAAGACTCATTCATGACTTTCTCGAACAAAGAAATCTACAAAATAAAAATATAATTACTAAAGATGATTTTGAAAAC
Source organism: Methylophilaceae bacterium (assembly GCA_010031285.1). Classification (GTDB taxonomy): domain Bacteria; phylum Pseudomonadota; class Gammaproteobacteria; order Burkholderiales; family Methylophilaceae; genus Methylopumilus. The sequence continues at coordinate 18,770 of RHAY01000005.1, forward strand.
TTCTTAAAATCTCAAAAAAATCAAAATCGTTTGTTTAGGGTCATCATCTCTTTAATTGGAATTACCTTATTGGTAAATTTAATAATCTTGTTTTATTTTATTAAATAAATTAGGGAACACTAATTGCTCATTTGGTT
>RHAY01000041.1 GCA_010031285.1 Methylophilaceae bacterium
CAGTCTGCAAAAACCACACGACCTGTTGCAATCGATTTTACTTCATTGCCTTCATTAGATTTAATAAATAAACCTTTCCAAGATAAGCCAGTATCTTCTCGTGGAGAACCAAATCGATTAATGACATCTCCTTTTACAGGTAAACTTAATTTACCTCGAAGCGATTCAAATTTCTGACCTGCAAATGTTTCTGTGGGAATAGTTTCATTACGTACAATAGGTGTTTTCGAAGATGTTTTTTCTTCACGTTTTGAAGGGATAGGTGCTGAAGGTATTCTTGCTAAACGATCAACGAGATCAGTCAATCTTTTTTCATCTCGCATTAATTTTTGAATTTCATTGCGCTGCTGATTAATCTTAGAAGATAAACTTGCAATAAGTTTAGCGCGATCCTTTTTTTGTGACTCGAGCTCTTTTCGCTTTATTTCTTCTTTTTGTTTTAAGCTTGCAATTTCTTTTAATTTTGAAGCAGTTTCAAGACTGTAGGCTTCAATCTTTTTTAAATTATCTTGCATTTGATAAATGCTTTTAGCGCGGGCTTTTGCTACATATGAATAGTATTGAATATTCCTTGCGACAATACTCGGATTCTCAGATTGGATAATCATTTGTAAGTAACCAGGATCACCATGAAGATATTGTTGGTAGATTTGTTGCCCCAACATTTTTCTCTGAAGATCAACTTGAGATTCTACTGTATCGGACTGTGCTTTGAGTTCTTGAAGTTTGGTATAGTTTTTCTTTTGTTGAACCGATATTTCATATAGGGAACGATTTGTATCGCTAATTTGTTTTTCGCTTTTTTTTAATTGATCAGTTGCATCCTCCTGAGCTTTTTGTGTGCCGCTCAATTCTTTTTTAAGCTGGTCAATTTTTTCATGAACAGCATTTAAATTTTCTTTTGCGGAATCAGCTTTAGTTGCAGCTAATGTATGATGAGATAAAAACAGTATAAAGATGCATTGAATTAAAAAATTCAATCGGATATTTTTGACTTTAATCATTCAATTGAATTAGATTTTGTCCTGTCATCTCGGATGGTTGTTTTTCCCCCATCAGATGAAGCAGCGTGGGGGCAATATCAGAGAGTTTTCCATGGGGCTTAATGGTTGCTTTACGACCAACGTAGAGCAGGGGCACCACATTTGTTGTGTGTTGAGTATGAGCTTGTTTATTTTCATAATCCTCCATAAGCTCTGCATTGCCGTGGTCAGCTGTAATGATGACTTCACCGCCAATCGTTTCCATGGCATTTACTACTTGACCGATACATGCATCAAGTGCTTCCATTGCTTTAATCGCGGCGTCAAGATTACCGGTATGACCTACCATATCGGCGTTCGCAAAATTACATATGATGGCGTTATATTTTTTACTTTGAATAGCGTCGGTAAGTTTTTGCGCCACTTCAAATGCGCTCATTTCAGGTTTGAGATCATATGTTGCAACCTGAGGGGATGGAACTAGAATGCGATCCTCGCCATCGTATACAGTTTCATTGCCACCGTTAAAGAAGAATGTGACGTGCGGATATTTTTCTGTTTCTGCAATACGTAGTTGTTTTAAACCCAATTTCGAGATGTATTCGCCGAACGAATTATTTACTGATATCGGTTTAAAAATAGCCGATGATTTTTTGTCATTTTGATCATATTGAGTGAGCGTGAAATAGTGACTGATACTAATTTTCTTTTGACGTTCAAAAGCATCAAAGCTATCTTGTAAAAGTGCATCTGTAATTTGTCGTGCACGATCAGATCGATAATTCATAAATACAACTGCGTCACCATCTTGGATGGTGATAGCTTTTTGATTTTCATCATGAATAGATGTGGGCGTTAAAAATTCATCCGTTTCTTCCCTTTGATATCCTTTGTGAATGGCATCAATCGGATCTGAGACATGAATAGGAGACCCAATGGTTAATGCGTTATAAGCCAACTCTATGCGAGGCCAGCGCTTATCCCGATCCATTGCATAGTAGCGGCCTGATATAGACGCAATTTTACCAATTCCTATTTCTTTTAAATGGGATTCGAGTTGTTCGATATATTGCAAAGCACTTTTAGGTGGCGTATCTCGACCATCTAAAAAAGGATGAACATAAACATTTTTTAAATCACATTGCTTCGCAAGTTTCAACATGGCATAGAAGTGATCTAAGTGACTATGGACACCACCATCAGAAAAAAGACCTAAAAGATGTAAGGCTTTGCCGCTTTCTTTGAGAGATTTAAATGCATTGATAAGGGGAGCATTTTTAAAAAATGCTCCTGAGGCAATGCTTGAATTAATTCTTTCAAGATCCTGTTGAACAATGCGCCCAGCACCTATATTTAAATGCCCCACTTCTGAATTACCCATCTGGCCTTGAGGTAAGCCCACAAATTCCTCAGAGGCATTAATAAAGCTATGCGCGTACTTATTCCACAAACTATCCCAGTGTGGCATCTTTGCATTTTTAATTGCATTATGGTCTTCGTCTTCTCTATGGCCAAAGCCATCTAAGATGATGAGTAACACAGGTTTTTTTAACATAGTAGAAGGCATGTGTATGTTGCTTAAGGATTAATGAATTATAATGCTTGTCATCAAATTTCACACTCCTTAACGTGATTACGCTATGAAATCAATCAAGATGTATACCAGTGCTTATTGCCCTTATTGCTCAAATGCTGAAAAGCTTTTGTCTAAGAAAGGAATTACAGATATTAAAAAAATACGTGTAGACGGAGATTCGGCTATTTTAGAAGAGATGATTGAAAAAACTGGACGTCGCACAGTGCCCCAAATTTATATCGGTGATTACCATGTAGGTGGATTTGATGATTTAAGAGCGCTAGATTTAGAAGGTAAGCTTGATCCACTTCTCGGGATTTCCTAGAAAGATTACCCTTATTTTATTTAAATATTCTCGATAAAAAGATAGAATGCTGTATTCGTTTAATTTAATAATAGCGGCCTTAAAGCCCGCGTGACTGGAAACTAACATGGCAGAAAAAAAGAAAGCAGCACCCAAATCAACTAAAGCAGAAAAAAGTGTAAAAATTGATCCACAAGCAAACGGAAGCGCACAACCTGGGTTTGCTATTGAAAAACTTTTTCTTAAAGATGTTTCTGTTGAAGTCCCTAATTCTCCAGAAATATTTACTCAACGTGAAGCACCTCAAATCTCTATTGAGTTAGGTAATTCAGGCAAGCCTTTGGCGGATGGTTATTTTGAAGTTGCTTTAAAAATTACTGTGACATCAAAAATCGCTGATAAAACTGCTTTTCTTATTGAGGTGACACAAGCAGGAATTTTCGCATTACGTAACATTCCAGAGGAAAATCTTGAAATGATTATCGCGATTACTTGCCCTAATATTTTATTCCCATATGCACGCGAAGCTATTTCAGATTTAGTGATTAAAGCAGGTTTTGCGCCTGTTCTCTTAAATCCAATTAATTTTGAAATGCTCTATATGCAACAAAAGCAGCAAGCAGCGGGTAATGCGGTTGGTACAAAAAACTAACTTTTTCCCCCGTTATTTTTTTATATGGTTTGTGTGTGTCATATCGCAATCCGCTTATGCCGAATTTCGATCTGTTGCATCTGCTAAAACCATTCTCTATGAAGCACCTTCGGCAACCACTAAAAGAGTTTATTTAGTAGGCGAAGGCTACCCCTTAGAAATTATTGTAAATCTTGGTGACTGGCTTAAGGTTAGAGATCCTTATGGCACCCTAAGTTGGGCAGAATCAAAAAATTTACCTTTTAATAATCAATTGATACTCGAAGATAATTTGAGCGAAGCGATTCATGATGCCGAGCTTATTTTATCGGTCGTACCCACCTCTGGTTTTAGAGCTATTTTAAAAGAGATTAAATCTTTAAATTATAAAGCGCCGGTAATCTGGGCTAATAAGGGTTTAGAAGCAGGGACTGCAAAATTACCGCATGAAGTTGCCATGGAAGAATTAGGTGACCCAAAAAAAACAGGACAACATTGGGGCGCTTTATCAGGCCCTAGTTTTGCAGCTGAGCTCGTAAGATCTTTGCCTACTGCTCTAACGCTTGCAGCAACCGATGAAACATTTACGCAAAGCTTAGCTTCTATTATTCATGGAAATAACTTACGCGTTTATACAAGTCAGGATGTGATTGGTGTGTCTGTCGGAGGCGCACTTAAAAATGTCATCGCTATTGCTGCAGGTATTTCAGACGGTATGGGATTCGGAAATAACGCGAGAGCTGCTTTAATTACACGAGGTTTAGCTGAGATTACACGTTTTGGCATGAGCTTGGGTGGTCAAAAAGATACTTTCATGGGGCTTACAGGCGCTGGTGATTTAATTTTAACCTGTACCGGAGACTACTCAAGAAATCGTGAAGTTGGTTTAAGGCTTGCTAAAGGTCAAACGATTGATGAAGTTTTAAAGGGGTTAGGTCATGTTGCTGAAGGTGTCTATACAGCCAAAGAGGTTGTGAATCGTGCAAAAGCGCTTCATGTGTCTATGCCTATTACGCATGAAGTAAACCAAGTATTAAGTTTTGGTAAATCACCTAAAGAAGCTGTGATCGATTTATTAGGTCGCGAGCAAAAATCAGAAATACATTAAGCCCTAAGCCCCACCTTTAAATCCATTTTGCCGCCAAGCTTCATATAGAAGAATTGCGGTTGCATTCGATAAATTTAAGCTCCTACTATTTTCACTCATAGGGATTCTTATTTTTTTATTTTCATCAAATTGATTGCGAATCGATTCAGGCAATCCTCGCGTTTCAGGCCCAAATAAAAAGATATCTCCTTTTTGATATGCAACTTCATGGTAAGACATCCCCCCTTTGGTTGTGACAGCAAATATCCGAGCATCGCTATGACATGTCACAAATGTTGAAAAATCTGGATAAGTTTTTACTGATGCATATTCATGATAATCAAGCCCTGCTCGCAGAAGCTGTTTATCATCCAAACTAAAACCTAAAGGTTCAATTAGGTGAAGTTGTGTACCTGTATTGGCACAAAGCCTAATAATATTGCCAGTGTTAGGCGGAATTTCAGGTTCAAAAAGGGCGACAGAAAACATAAAATATAACAACTGATTAATTTTTATACAATTGTAACAAATTATAGTAAAATAGCTTAACAATAGCTTTTTAAGACTATTTTATTAATTAAATCATATAGATAGGGATTTATCATGATTGAATCGCAGCCTCATATAAGTCAGAAACCCATTCAATTCGAACGAAAATCCCCTAAGAAACAAAAAAAATCCTCAAAAGATCGCTGGTCAGTTGCTGAAATTGAAGCTTTATATGCGCTACCTTTTAGTGACCTCATGTTTAAGGCTCAAACTATTCATCGTGAAAATTTTGATGCTAATAAAGTTCAAGTAAGTACGCTCTTGTCTATTAAGACGGGAGGATGTTCCGAAGACTGTGGTTATTGCCCTCAATCTGCCCGCTATGAAACCAATGTAGAAAATGAACCCATGATGCCGATGGATGAGGTACTTAAAGCTGCGAAGGCTGCAAAGGCAGCTGGTGCCAGTCGTTTTTGTATGGGCGCTGCTTGGAGAAGCCCTAAGGATAAGGATTTAAAGCCCGTGCTAGAAATGATTCAAGAAGTTAAAAAAATGGGACTTGAAACTTGCGCAACTCTCGGCATGTTAAAGGATGGGCAAGCCAATATGTTAAAAGAAGCAGGACTTGATTATTACAACCATAATTTAGATACAGCACCTGAATTTTATGGCGACGTCATTTCAACGCGCGTATATCAAGACAGACTTGATACATTAGACCGAGTTCGAGAGGCTGATCTTCACGTATGTTGTGGTGGCATAGTGGGTATGGGAGAGAGTAGAGCTCAGCGTGCAGGTTTGATTGCGCAACTCGCTAATATGGAAAAGCAGCCTGAAAGTGTACCGATTAATTTATTGACACAAGTGGAAGGTACGCCTTTGCATGGCACCGAACCGCTTGATCTTTTTGAGTTTGTGAGAACCATTGCTATTGCGAGAATTACGATGCCAAAAAGTTATGTCAGATTATCCGCAGGAAGACAATCGATGCACGAAGGCA
>RHAY01000042.1 GCA_010031285.1 Methylophilaceae bacterium
ATCGCGCAATTTACCTTACATACCGCTAAGTGTCAACGATTATTTGTTTAAGAAGTCTAAAAACGCCTGTGGATAACTTTGGTGGGTTCAGTTAAGATGATTTCCGTAAAGCAATCATTCCTAAAAGGCATTTTTACACCACTCTCGGTTCTCTAAAATGCCAAATCAAGAAGAAGTTGTAAATTTAATACTATTTATTTTGGATTTTGCCGTTAATGGAAAATTTTTGGACTCACTGTCTCGAACGTTTTAAAAAAGAGCTCTCTGCCCAGCAATTCAACACCTGGATCAAACCGCTTAAATTTGAACACGATCAACATAAAATTAAAATTTTAGCGCCCAATAAGTTTGTTCAACAATGGGTAAAAGATCGCTTTGCCCAAAAAATTGAAGTCTTGGCGAAAGAGCAACTCCCTGACGTCACGAAAGTAGAGTTCGCCATACGTGCCATTAAAGAATCCATAGTGCCTAAAAAAGAAGCAGTTTTATCAAAAGCATTAGTTATTTCGCCTCCGAACAATGTAGCCGAAGCTCCGGGTCATGAGACGACCAAAAAAAGTGCCGGCGGCACATTAAAAGAAGCCAAAGCTTCGGGCCTTAACCCTCATTTTACTTTTGAAAGTTTCGTAACAGGCAAAGCCAACCAGTTAGCATGTGCCGCAGCGATGCAAGTCGCCGAGAATCCAGGAAAAGCCTATAACCCACTATTTATATACGGTGGCGTGGGTTTAGGTAAGACACATTTAATTCAAGCGATTGGTAATCACTTAAAACATATTCAACCCGATGCAAAAATTAAATATCTTCATGCAGAACGTTATGTATCCGATGTCGTTAAAGCATATGAAAATAAATCATTTGATGCATTCAAAAAAAATTATCACTCATTAGATTTACTATTGATTGATGATATTCAATTCTTTGCAAAAAAAAATCGTACACAAGAAGAATTCTTTTACGCATTTAATACACTGATTGAAAATAAGAAACAAATTATTATTACTTGCGATAGTTATCCAAAAGAAATTGAAGGTGTGGATGAGCGCTTGAGAACGCGTTTCAGCTGGGGACTCACAGTGGCTATTGAGCCACCAGAACTTGAAATGCGCGTTGCTATTCTGCTTAAAAAAGCAGAAGAAAATAAAATGAAAATTTCTGAAGAAGTTGCATTCTTCATTGCAAAACAAATTCGCTCTAACGTGCGTGAATTAGAAGGCGCATTAAATAGAATATTGGCCATGTCTAACTTTACAAAATCAGTGATTGATATTCATCTAGCGAAAGATGCACTTAAAGATTTAATCGCGGTACGTGGACGTCAAGTTAGTGTTGAGAATATTCAAAAAACGGTAGCCGAATATTTTAAAATTAAAATATCAGATATGTTGAGTAAAAAACGTTCGCGCAATTATTCAAAACCTAGACAACTTGCCATGGCTTTGACCAGAGAACTTACCAACTTAAGTTTTCCTGAAATTGGAGAAGCTTATGGCGGCAGACATCACACCACAGTGATGCATGCGTGTGAAGAAATCGAACAATTACGATTAAGTAATCAATCTATTGCACAAGACTTAGGGATTCTCAAGCAAGTCCTGAAGGGATAATTAAACCTTGTGGAATAGTTGTGGATGAATTGTGGATAAGTAAAGGTTTATAAAAATATGTGTTTTTTATGCACAAATTATCCACAGGAAATTACAATAGAAATGCATAGTTATTCACAAGACAACTGATTGTTTATATTATGGTTTATAGGGTTATCCATAGAAAACCTCACCCTTATTACTATTATTAGATTTATATATTAAAAAACATTAAATAAAGAAGAATGATATGAATATTAAAATTAATCGAGATGCTTTACTTAAACCACTCGCTAATGTTGTAAGCATTGTGGAACGTAAGCATGCACTTCCTATTCTTTCAAATATTTTAATTCAAGGTAAGGATGGTCAAGTAAAGCTCACGGCAACAGATTTGGAAATGCAAGTATCTTTGAGTTTTAAAGCAGACTTAAAAGAAGAAATTGCAACTACGATATCTGCAAGAAAATTTTTTGATATTACAAGATCATTACCCGATGATTGTGTGATTGATATCGCCATTAAAGATAGTCGTGTTGCAGTTAAAGCTAACAAGAGTCGTTTTGCAATTCAAACATTACCGGCAAAAGATTATCCTGTGATGACAAAAGCTTCTAGTGAAGCTGTAGTAATTACCATTTCTCAAATTCAACTAAAACGCTTATTAAAACAAGTTGAATTTGCCATGGCACAACAAGATATTCGCTATTACTTAAATGGATTGTTATTTGAAGTAAATGGTAATCAGTTAAATATTGTAGGTACTGATGGACATCGTTTAAGTTTTACTTCAATTCATTTAGATCAAAATTACAACAAAACAGAAGTGATTCTTCCAAGAAAAACAGTGATTGAATTAATTAAACTGCTTAATGATTCAGAAGAGTTAGTATCTGTCGAGCTTTATAAGGGTCAAGTGAGTTTTGGTTTTAATGATATCCAGCTCATTTCAAAAGTCATTGATGGTAAATTTCCTGATTACACAAGAGTGATTCCAGAGGGACATAACAATCAATTTACCATTGATCGCGCACAATTTTTAACATCACTTCAGCGCGCATCTATTTTATCTAATGAAAAATATCGCGGCATTCGCATGATGATTGCAGATAACAACTTAAAACTCATTAGTACAAACACAGAACAAGAAGAAGCGGAAGAAGAATTAGAAATTCAATATCAACAAGATCCTATTGATATTGGTTTTAATGTGACATACTTGATTGATGTGCTTACAAACATTCAAGACGAAAAAGTGAGCTTGGCTTTCTTGGATACGAACAGTAGTTGTTTGTTTACAATACCCAATAACAATAACTATAAATATGTAGTGATGCCAATGCGCATCTAATTTACAGCAAAGAGAAACCTATGGCTCAAAAGATAGACAATCAAGAATATAACTCAGACAGCATTAAAATCTTAAAGGGTTTAGATGCGGTGCGAAAAAGACCGGGTATGTACATCGGCGACACCTCAGACGGCAGCGGCCTCCACCACATGGTGTTTGAAGTGCTTGATAATGCCATTGATGAGTCATTAGCGGGGCACTGTGATGATATTAAAATTATTATTCATCCAGATAACTCTGTCAGCATTTCAGATAATGGTCGCGGCATTCCAACAGATATTAAAGAGGATGATGAATTTAAACGCTCTGCTGCTGAAATTGTAATGACAGAACTTCATGCGGGTGGAAAGTTTGATCAAAATTCTTATAAAGTATCGGGTGGTTTACATGGTGTAGGCGTATCAGTCGTGAATGCACTATCAGAATGGCTCCGCTTAAAAGTGTGTCGTAATGGTAAGGTTTATCAGATGGAATTTAAACGTGGTGAGCGCGTCGCACCTTTAGCAGAAATGGGTACGACTGATCGTCGAGGCACAGAAGTTCATTTCTTCCCATCAGCTGAAACATTTACCAATATTGATTTTCATTATGAAATTCTAGCGAAACGTATACGCGAATTATCGTTCCTTAACAACGGCGTCAAAATGGAACTGATAGACCAAAGAACAAACAAATCAGAAAACTTTGCGTACTCAGGCGGTGTCAAAGGGTTTGTGGAATACATGAACCGCTCTAAATCTGTTTTGCATAAAAAACCATTCCATGCTTTCGGTGAAAAAGATGGCATCAGTGTGGAAGTGTCTATGCAATGGAATGACTCTTACGGTGAAAATGTTCAGTGCTTTACCAATAACATTCCTCAAAGAGATGGCGGTACTCATTTAACGGGCTTACGCACAGCGATGACAAGGACACTCAATAATTTTATTGAGCAAAACGAACTCGCTAAAAAAGCAAAAGTAGAAACAACGGGCGACGATATGAGAGAAGGTCTCACATGTATACTCTCAGTGAAAGTCCCTGAGCCAAAATTTTCTTCTCAAACAAAAGATAAATTAGTTTCAAGTGAAGTGCAGCCGGTGGTATCTGATGTGGTGGCATCTAAACTTGCTGATTTCTTAGCTGAGAGTCCTGCAGATGCAAAAATTATTTGTAATAAAATTATTGATGCTGCTCGCGCTCGTGAAGCCGCTCGAAAAGCGCGCGATATGACAAGACGAAAAGGCGCTATGGATTCAATGGGGCTTCCAGGAAAGCTAGCGGACTGCCAAGAAAAAGATCCTTCATTATGTGAAATTTATTTGGTCGAGGGCGATTCTGCCGGAGGCTCTGCAAAGCAAGGCCGTGATCGTAAGAACCAAGCTATTCTTCCCTTAAAAGGAAAAATTTTAAACGTAGAAAAAGCACGTTTCGATAAATTATTATCTTCACAAGAGATTGCAACACTAATTACCGCATTAGGCACAGGCATTGGTAAAGACGATTTTAATGTTGAGAAATTACGTTATCACCGAATTATTATTATGACTGATGCGGACGTCGACGGCGCACACATTCGAACTTTGCTTTTAACATTCTTCTATCGTCAAATGCCTGAGCTTGTTGAGCGAGGCCATATTTATATTGCACAACCACCGCTATTCAAGGTGAAGCAAGGTAAGCACGAACAATATCTGAAAGATGAACAAGAGCTTGATCAATACTTACTTGAATCAGCAATTAAAGAAGCCACCTTGCTTACCAAAAAAGGCGGTAGTAATTTAACTGGCGAAGCATTAGGTGAAATTGCAAGACAGATGGTATTAACAGAAGCCGTGATTCGCCGTATTGCCCCTCACTATGACGAAGCTGTATTACGCGCAATTCTTCACGTAGGTGAGATTGATTTAACAAGCGAAGCGAAAGCCGAAAAAGTTGCACAAGCTATTAGAGAACGCCTCATTAATAAGAGCACTGAAAAATCAGAAGTCATTGTATCGCTTGATGAGGAAACCAAATCTTATAAATTGGCGGTGAATAAATTTGTACATGGTAATTTAGAAAGCTGTGTCATTGATACATTGTTCTTATCAAGCGGCGATTACCAACAACTATTAAAAACATCACAAATGCTTGATGGCTTAGTCGGTGATGGCGCTGTGATTCAGCGCGGTGAAAAATCAGAACCAGTTTTGAACTTTAAAGAAGCGCTTGACTGGCTATTAGGCGAAGCTAAACATAATTTAAATATACAACGTTATAAAGGTTTGGGAGAAATGAATCCCGAACAACTTTGGGAAACAACGATGGACCCTCATGTGCGTCGCTTGCTTAAAGTGCAAATTGAAGACGCCATTTCAGCTGATGAAATATTTTCAACACTTATGGGCGACCAAGTGGAGCCGAGACGCGCATTCATTGAAAACAATGCTTTGGGAGCAAGCAATCTCGATATTTAGTTTTACTTAATTTATGACGCTCAGTGAATTAAGATTTGTGGTAGCTGTCGCTAAAGAAAAAAACTTCCGGCGTGCAGCAAGTAAATGTTTTGTGAGTCAACCTGCATTAAGTTTAGCTATTAAAAAATTAGAAGATGAACTTAATGTGTCATTGTTTGAGAGAAACCGCACCGAAGTCACCATCACTGAAATTGGTGAAAAAATTGTCGCACAAGCCAATCTTATTTTAGAAGAAGTTGAAAAAATAAAATCTTTCGCCAAATCTGGCGGAGACCCTTTAGATGGTTTAATTAAAGTTGGCATGATTCACTCTGTGGGGCCTTATTTATTGCCGCAAATTATTCCGATTCTAAGAAAATTAGCGCCAAAAATGCCATTAGAAGTTGAAGAAAATATAACTTCAAGCCTTGAAGTACAATTAAAAAATGGACAAATTGATGCTGCAATTGTAGCCCTGCCCTTTAATATCGCAGGCATACAAGTCTTACCACTTTATAAAGAAGAATTTGTTGTTGCGGTGCCTAATAATCATCCTTGGGCAGCGCGTAAAAACATTAGTCCAAAAGAATTAAGCGATGAAAAAGTATTACTTTTAAATAGTGGACATTGTTTTAGCTTGCAAGTGGTTGAATCCTGCCCGGATTTGTCCAAAAAAGGCGAAGTGCTTCAAGGCAATTCGCTTGAA
>RHAY01000043.1 GCA_010031285.1 Methylophilaceae bacterium
AAGGAATCAAAACTACCCTGAAAAAAGTAAGTGCATTGGGGACATTAATTTTCATATGTATTTATTTCTTAGTGAAAGTAATCGTAAATTTTTTCAGCAAGCTTTTTATTAATCCCATCCACCATGATTATTTCTTCAATACTAGCATTTTTAATACGCTCTATACCGCCAAAATAGACGAGTAGATTTTTTCTTTTTTGTGCACCAATACCTTCAATATCCTCTAGTGATGAAGTTATCCTTTTTTTAGCGCGTTTAGCTCTGTGTCCTGAAATAGCAAAACGATGGGCTTCATCTCTTATTTGTTGTATAAGGTGAAATCCAACATTATCTTTTTTAACGATAATGGGCTCGTCTTTGCCTGCAACAAAAAGTTGTTCTAATCCAGGTTTTCTGCCCTCTCCTTTTGCAATACCTACAAGGAGAATATCGCTTAAACCTAATTCTTGAATAACTTCTATGGCAATATTAAGTTGACCTTTACCTCCATCTATAAAAATAAGATCGGGTTTAATGCCTTCCCCTGTTGCGATTTTTTTATAGCGACGCGTTAAGACTTCGCGCATAGCTGCGTAATCATCTCCTGGTGTAATATCTTCAATATTAAAACGTCTATATTCTTTGTTTTGAAGATTACCTTTATCAAAGACAACACACGAAGCAACTGTACCTTCGCCCATGGTATGACTGATATCAAAACATTCAATTCTTGAAAATGATTCAGTTAAATTAAAAATCACTTTCAAAGCTTCTACTCTATTTTCTTGACTTTCCGATTGCATCAGTTTTTGTTTTAAAGCAATCTGCGCATTTTTTTGAGCCATGGTAAGCCAAACACGTTTATCGCCAATCGCCTTATTAATAACTTTAACTTCGATGTCGTAATTTAATTTAAAAAATTCAGACAATAATGCTTGATTCACGTGCTGTTGCGTAACGATTAATTTTGGTATTGTCTGATTTGTATAATATTGCGTAACAAATGTTTCAATAACATCTTGCGTCTCTAGGTCAGCAGGATTTTTAGGAAAGAAACTTTTATCACCCAAATGTCTCCCTGCGCGGATCATGACTAAATTTAAGCAATATTCGCCAGCCTCCTCAACACACGCAATAATGTCAGCATCGCTAGCACTAAAGTCACTTACAAACTGTTTTGTTCTTACTTGCCTTAAACTTTGTATGCGATCGCGATATAACGCTGCATACTCATATGCATGAGAGGAAGCTGCTTCATTCATTTGATGAGTGAGCTGGCTTATAACTTCACTATCTTTACCATCTAGAAAAAGTGAAGCGTGTTTAATGTCATTTTGATATTCATCTTCTTTAATTAAATCAACACAGGGTGCAGTGCATCGATGAATCTGATATTGAAGACAGGGTCTCGATCGATTTTTAAATACTGAGTTTTCACATGTCCTTAATTTAAAAACTTTTTGTAAGAGCTGAATGCTTTCTCTCACCGCATTGGTGTTTGGAAAGGGTCCAAAATATTGATTCCCTTTTTTTTGGGCGCCTCGATGGAAGGCTAAACGTGGATATTTTTCACCTGTTAATACAATATATGGATAGGATTTATCATCTCTAAAAATAACGTTGTAGCGCGGCATATTAGACTTGATCATATTATTTTCTAAAATCAAAGCCTCAGCCTCAGAATGTGTCACCGTGATTTCAATATGATCAATGTGGCCTACCATCATTTTTGTTCTCGGACTTGCAATCGTTTTAACAAAATAAGATGAAACCCTTTTTTTTAAATCTTTCGCTTTTCCAACATAAATTATCTCTCCTGCCTCGTTTATCATTCGATATACGCCAGGTAAATTGGGTAAAGTTTTTAAAAAGGGTTTAATGTCCATTCAATTAGCCCAACAAACTCCCCCCTACAGACCAATCCTCTCCCTTAACTTCATCAAACACAATGTATGTATAAGACGCGGGTTTATGTGCTACTTTTTCCATCAGTGTCGTAATTTCTTTTGCAATCGTTTCTTTTTGATCGCGATTTAATGTTCCTGCTAATTTAATATTGATATAAGGCATATTTAATTCTCCATTTCTTTTTTGATTGATTGAAACACACTAAAAAACATTTCTTCGGTAAGTCTTTTTGTTTGAGTATTGTATCGACTGCAATGATAACTATCATATAAAACTAATTGATTAGGTAAATCATGGCGAGCACCATGGGAAAATACATAATCAGATTTTTTTAACTCAAAAGCTGACAGAATGGATTGGTGTGCAATACTCCCCAAAGCCAATATTATTGTATAGGGTTGAAGAGAATTTAATTCCGATTTCAAATAGTGATTACATTGTTTTATTTCTTTGGGCTCAGGCTTATTTTGTGGAGGTAAACATTTCACTGCATTTGTAATTCTGCAATCGATGAGTCTTAAGTCGTCATTTGCTGCAGTTGACTCTCGTTGATTTGAAAAACCAAAGTGAAATAAAGTTTTATATAAAAGAATTCCTGCATAATCGCCCGTAAAAGGTCTGCCTGTTCTATTTGCCCCATGCATGCCGGGCGCTAAACCTACAATCAATAAACGAATGGATGTGTCGATTGTGTCATTATTTTATATCGTGAGAATTCACGTATTTTATTTATAAACTCTATAATAGCCCATGTTCATCATGACCTCTATCCATGCTTAGTTATCGTCACGGCTTTCATGCAGGTAATCATGCCGATGTATTAAAACATATCGTGCTGACGCTAATCTTAGATTACCTCAAACAAAAAAATAAACCCTATTGGTTTATTGATACTCACGCAGGCGCCGGCAAGTATTCGCTTGAAAGCGAATTTTCCAACAAAACAACTGAGTACCTAGATGGCATTGGTAAGATTTTTCATGACGAAAAAAAACCACTGGCCTTAACAAAATACATTGAAGTAATTCGGAATCTCAACGGTGGTGATCAATTAAAACAATACCCTGGGTCCCCTTGGATCGCGAGCCAGATCTTATCTCATGAGGATAAAATCAGGCTTTTTGAATTACACCCCACCGACTTAACTTCACTTCTTCATGCCATGGGCAAAAAACAAAATACTAGAATCTTCGGTGAAGATGGCTTTCAAGGATTAAAAGCACTCATTCCACCACCTCCAAAAAGAGCACTTATCTTAACTGACCCCTCTTATGAAATTAAAAATGATTACCTTAAAGTGGTGGAGTCTCTAAAAGATAGCTTAAAGCGTTTTGAAACTGGCATTTATATGATTTGGTGCCCTTTGATTAATCGAAGCGAGCCCTTAACCATGCTTAAACAGCTTCAAAAATTAAATGCTAAAGAATGGCTTTATGTAAGCCTTTCAATTGCTCAACCCACTGATGATATTGGTATGTTTGGTAGCTATCTTTTTATCATTAATCCACCGTGGAAACTTAAAGAACAATTAGAAGAAATCATGCCTTACTTAGGTGAACAATTAGGACTTAACGGCCACGGTTCTTATGAAATTGAAGTAAAAACGAGTTAAAATAACATCATATATCTCATAGGATTTCTTCATGCAATTATCAACGCTCAATGCTTTGTCTCCACTCGATGGAAGATACGCTAAAAAAGTAGATAATTTGCGTCAGTACTTTAGTGAGTTTGCCCTCATTAAATTCCGTGTTGAAGTTGAAATTAAATGGCTTATTTCATTGTCAGATGAAAAAGCAATTAAAGAAGTATCTAGCCTAAGTAAATCAACTAGAGAATCACTTCAAAAAACTATTCAATCTTTTAGTGAAGCTGATGCTGCTGAAATTAAAAAAATTGAAGAGACGACAAATCATGATGTGAAAGCAGTTGAATATTGGTTAAAAAATAAATTTAAAGACAATAAAGAAATAATAAGTATTTCAGAATTCATTCATTTTGCATGTACTTCGGAAGACATAAATAATTTGTCACATGCACTGATGATTAAGCATGCCAAAGAAAATGTCTTAACACCTAATTTTGAAAATCTCATTAAGAAATGTAAAGAGTTAGCGCATGACTTAAGTGGTTACGCTATGTTAGCAAGAACGCATGGCCAAGCAGCAAGCCCAACTACTATGGGGAAAGAAATCGCGAATGTAGTCTATAGATTACAAAGACAAATTGACCAATTTAAAACACAAGCAATTCTAGGAAAAATGAATGGCGCTGTCGGCAATTTCAACGCACATATGACGACGTACCCCGAATTTAATTGGCAAGCCTTTTCAAAAACGTTTGTAGAGTCATTTGGGTTAACTTTTAACCCCTACACAACACAGATTGAGCCTCATGATTACATGGCAGAGATTTTTCAAAATATGATTCGAATGAATACAATTCTCATCGATCTTAATCGAGATATTTGGGGTTATATATCACTTGGATATTTCAAACAAAAGCTAAAAGAAAACGAAGTAGGTTCGTCTACGATGCCCCATAAAGTAAACCCTATAGATTTTGAAAATTCAGAAGGCAATCTTGGTATTGCAAATGCCTTATTAACTCACTTTTCAGAAAAACTCCCCATTTCAAGATGGCAAAGAGATTTAACAGACTCAACGGTTATTCGAAATATTGGCCTTGGTTTTGGTTATACGCTTCTTGCCATTGAGTCTTGCCTAAAAGGTCTTAATAAATTAGAAATTAATGCAAAAAAATTATCTGATGATTTGGATCATGCTTGGGAAGTTTTAGCTGAGCCTATTCAAACTGTTATGAGAAGATATGGCATCGAGAATCCTTACGAAAAACTTAAGGAATTAACACGCGGTAAAGATCATATATCCAAAGAAGTGATACAGACTTTTATTCAACAACTTGAAATTCCCAAAGAAGCCAAAGATGGATTGCTTAAATTAACACCAGCAACTTATATTGGTGACGCCATTCAATTAGCAAAAAAAATCTAATGAAAGAAGTTTTAGTTCTTTATTACTCTCATGGAGGTGCGGTCGGAGAAATGGCCACATTTATTGCGAGAGGAATCGAATCGATTGCTGGTATAAAAGCCAGAATCCGAACTGTACCCAAAGTCACATCGACTGTTCAGGCTCTTGAGGATAGCATTCCTAACGAAGGACCTCCTTATGTTGAACATAAAGACCTTGAAGAGTGCATAGGCCTTGCGATGGGAAGCCCTACGAGATTTGGAAATATGGCAGCGCCTTTAAAATATTTCATCGATAGCACGATACCTTTATGGTTAAGTGGAAATCTTATTGGTAAACCCGCTTGCGTTTTTACATCTTCCGGCTCCCAACATGGTGGTAACGAATCAACGCTCCTTAGTATGCAGCTCCCATTGCTTCATCTAGGCATGGTAATTGTGGGTGTACCCTATTCAATCCCTGAATTAAGCACTACCCAAACAGGCGGCACGCCATACGGCCCATCCCATGTAGCTGGAGAGTCCAATAAAGCACCTATATCTGAAGATGAAAAGAAGATATGTTTTGCAATGGGCAAAAGACTTGCTGAAACCGCACTTAAACTTTCAGCATGAAAAATCATCTTCTAATAGGGGCTTCCGTTAGCCTGATCTGTCTTATTTTTCTTTTATGTGCCTGGGAGTTATTTTTAGCACCCTTTAAAAATCAAAGTTCATGGTTAGTTCTTAAAATTATTCCCCTTCTCATTTCGTTGATGGGTATTCTTAAAGGAAAAATTTACACATACAAATGGGCCAGTATGCTTATCCTCATTTATTTTATTGAAGGCGCTGTAAGATCCTACTCCGATCAAGATCTATCATCTAAAATAGCGCTTCTAGAAGTATTTTTAAGTATTGTATTTTTTCTGTGTGCAACATTTTATGTGAAAGTTAATCGTCCGTAATATGAATATTCTTTTGTCTAACGATGATGGTTACGACGCGCCAGGTATTAAAACACTTGCAAACTATTTAAGAAAAATAGCACATGTCACAATTGTGGCGCCCGATCGTAATAGAAGTGGTGCGAGCAATTCCTTATCACTTGATCGTCCTCTTAAAGTCACAGAAATTGAAAAAGATTATTATCACGTCAATGGTACGCCAACAGATTGCGTGCATTTAGCTTTAACAGGATT
>RHAY01000044.1 GCA_010031285.1 Methylophilaceae bacterium
AGTTATATTACTATAAAACTTTATTCTTTGAAGTAATATAGAATTATTGATATATTTCAACTAAAAAAAGATCTTGAACTTTCAAAAGGCTGGATTGACAGAGGCTTGAGCCTTAAATATTTTCGACAAATTTAAACGTATAATTTAACTTTATGATTCAACATTATTTCTTAATTATCATCAGCACGGTATTAGTCAACAATATCGTTTTAGTGAAAATTTTAGGGCTATGCCCTTTCATGGGCGTATCTAAAAAATTAGAAACATCAATTAGTATGTCTGCGGCTACCGCTTTTGTATTGACCATAGGATCAATGACAAGCTGGGCTATCAATCATTATCTTCTTGAACCTAACGATCTTGTATATTTAAGAACGCTTTCATTTATTGTAGTAATTGCCGGCGTTGTGCAATTTACTGAAATGTTAATGGAAAAAAACTTTCCGCTACTTTATCAATTACTGGGTATTTTCTTGCCTCTCATTACGACGAATTGTGCGGTTTTAGGCATCCCTCTTTTGAATGCACAATCAAGTCACACCCTTCTCGAATCTGCACTTTTCGGTTTTGGTGGTGGCATTGGTTTTTCGATCGTATTAATTTTATTTGCATCCTTAAGAGAACGTCTAGAAGGTGCTGAAATACCATCGCCATTTAAAGGGACAGCAATAGCGCTTGTTACAGCCTCAATCATGAGTCTCGCCTTCATGGGATTCGCAGGTCTAGATCGTTAAATGATTACCGCATTAGTTGTGATGATTTTTCTTGCCGTCCTTTTAGGGCTGGTCTTAGGATATTCCGCAATTAAATTTAAAGTTGATGGCGACCCTATGGTTGAAAGAATTGATGCCATTCTTCCCCAAACACAATGTGGTCAATGTGGTTATCCTGGTTGTAAACCATATGCGACTGCCATCGCTAAAGGAGAGGCGGATATCAATCAATGCCCACCAGGAGGCGATGCGGGTGCCAAAGCTTTAGCAGAATTAATGGGGATGGAGTATAAACCAGTTAATGAAGAACATGGCATTCAAAAACCAAAATCAGTCGCTTTCATTGATGAATCAACTTGTATCGGATGTACTTTATGCATTCAAGCCTGTCCTGTCGACGCTATCTTAGGTGCAGCGAAACAAATGCATACAATTATTGCAAGTGAGTGTACGGGCTGCGAATTATGTTTACCGCCGTGTCCAGTAGATTGCATCACGATGGAACCTGTTCTTGAAAATTCAGAGTCATGGAAATGGAAATATCCTATCTATCACATTCAAAAAGCTCAAAAGGCTTAAAGCTTTTATTATGCAATTAAAGAATATTTTTAAATTTAATGGTGGCGTTCATCCAGATGAAAATAAAATCATATCTACACGTCTTCCTATTGCAAAATTAGCTATTCCAAAAAAATTAGTGCTGCCACTTAGGCAACATGTGGGTCATGTTGCAAAAGTTAAAGTGAAACCCGGAGATCAAGTACTCAAAGGGCAAATCATTGCCGAAGCTGATGGCAATATTTCTGCCGCAATCCATGCGCCCACATCAGGAAAGATTCTAAAAATTAGCGAGGAAGTTCTTCCTCATCCATCAGGCCTGCCTGATTTTTGTATCATCATCGAACCGGACTTCAAAGATACTTGGATTGAAAAAAAACCGATTGCTTGGAAAAAATTAGATAAGACTCAATTAATTGAAGCATTGTCACAGTCAGGAATTGTCGGCTTAGGTGGCGCAGTTTTTCCTTCACACATGAAATTAAAAACTAATCAAAATCAAACTATAAATACATTAGTAATTAATGCGGCAGAGTGTGAACCATTTATTACTTGTGATGATATGTTAATGAGGGAAAGAGCTGATGAAATTATCCAAGGCTCACTCATTGCACAAACTATTCTTGGTGCAGAAAAGTGTGTAGTGGGTATTGAAGACAATAAAATTGAAGCCTACGAAGCTCTAAAAAAAGCTGCTCAAAAAACGTTGGTTGAAATTAAAGTGGTGCCTACACTTTATCCAAGCGGCGACGCAAAAAGACTCATTTTTCTACTCATGGGCATAGAAGTTCCTAAGGAAAAGCGTTCTGTAGATCTAGGTATTCAAGTATTTAACGTGGCTACAGTAGCAGCTATTTATAGATATCTTGAGTTTGGTGAACCATCGATCAGTCGGATTGTTACTATTACAGGGGCTGTCAAAACACCTCAAAATTACGAGGTCTTATTTGGAACGCCTCTATCAGAATTAATCAAGACTGCGGGTGGCTCTTTGAATAAACAAAAAAAATTCATCATGGGTGGTCCTATGATGGGGTTTGATCTGCCATCCATTGATGTCCCGGTCACTAAAGCGATGAATTGTGTCATCGAAAGTTCGCCAGAATTATTTCCGGCGCCAAAACCTGTCATGCCTTGTATTCGTTGTGCGCGATGTGCAGATGCCTGCCCAGTTAACCTTCAACCTCAAGAGCTCTATTGGTTCTCAAAATCTTCTCAACTTGAAAAAGCGAGGGAGTACAATTTATTCGATTGTATTGAATGTGGATGCTGTACTTATGTTTGTCCAAGTAATATTCCACTTGTTCAATTTTATAGATATGCAAAAAGTGAAATTATTGCCCAAGATAAATCAAAAGAAGCTGCCAATACTGCAAGAGAAAGAAATGAATTTAGACTTGCAAGAATAGAAAGAGAAAAGAAAGAGCGTGCTGAGAGACATGCACAAAAAGCTTTAGGAGCTCAAGATAAGCAAGCTGAAGAGGAGAAAAAATCAACGATTGCTGCAGCGATGGAAAGAGTCAAACAAAATCAACAAGAAAATATAAAAAACTAATATGGAAAATAGATCACCTTATATTGTTAATGCCCCTTCAGTAAGCATCATTATGCTCAAAGTATTACTCGCGCTCATTCCTGGCATAGCTTTGTATGTTCTCGTATTTGGTCTAGGCGTCATCATTAATATTCTTTTGGCTTCCCTCACCGTCATACTGACTGAAAGTGTAATTCTTGCATTAAGAAAACTTCCTATTAAGCCATTTATTCTAGATGGCAGTGGACTTGTCACTGCATGGCTTCTTGCTTTATCTATCCCATCAATAGCACCTTGGTGGATTATTGTTTTAGGGACCTTACTTTGTATTATTTTTGGTAAACATCTTTATGGTGGATTGGGTTACAACTTATTTAACCCAGCGATGGTGGGATACGCTATCTTACTCATCTCCTTTCCTTCCATCATGACCCATTGGCAAATTCCTACTAATCTTATGGCTAACCATATCAACTGGCTTGATCAGATAAGTATTATTTTTAATAGTAACGTCTTCCCAAAAGAAACGCTCGACGCCATGAGTTCTGCTACACCGCTTGATTACATTAAAACGCAGTTAACTTTGCATCAGCCACTCAACATGATTCAACAAGACAAAATATTTGGCTTTATAGGCGGTAGAGGTCTTGAGTTAATTAATTTGGGTTATCTTGCTGGAGGTCTTTATTTACTTAAAGAGAAAATTATTTCATGGCATTTACCTGTCGCCTTTTTATCTACTTTATTTTTAACAGCACTAATCTTTCATATTGCAGCGCCAGATACATACGCATCACCACTTTTCCATATCATGAGCGGTGGAAGCATACTTTGTGCTTTTTTTATTATTACAGACCCGGTAAGCGCACCTACAACACCTAAAGGAAAAATTTATTTTGCTGCAGGAATAGCCTTATTGGTTTTCATTATTCGAATTTTTGGTGGTTATCCAGAAGGTATTGCCTTTGCGGTATTACTTTTCAATATATGCGTGCCATTGATAGACAGTCTTACACAACCAAGAGTCTTTGGTCACAAATAAAAATATGTTTAAAGATCACTTAAAAAAAATATCTAGCACTGCAATAGCTATGATTATATTTTCCTTAGTCGCTTCAGCTGCTTTAAGCAGCTTTTATTTCATTACAAAATCGCCTATTGATGAAAGCGATGAAAAGGCAAAACGTATATTTTTAAATCAAATTATTCCTGCTGACCTCTACGACAATAATCTTGTGAAAGATACAATTTCCGTGGAGCCTACACCGCTTTTGGGAAATAAAAGAAATATTGATATCTATCGTGCAAAGAAAAACAATCAAGTGATTGCAGTCATTATTGAAACTGTCGCTCCCGATGGCTATAGTGGTGAAATTAAGACTCTTGTGGGTATTGATCAAGAAGAAAAAATCTTAGGGGTAAGAGTCATTACGCATAAAGAAACTCCTGGGTTAGGCGACTATATTGAAATTGACAAAAGTCAATGGATTAAAAATTTTGATCTTAAATCTTTAGATAAAATTAGTGAAAAAAAATGGGCTGTTAAAAAAGATGGGGGAGATTTTGATTATATTTCTGGAGCAACCATCACACCTCGAGCAATCATTAAATCTACCTATAAATGTCTTCTTTACGCAAAAGAAAATAAAAAAAGGTTATTCACATCATGAGTGAAATAAAAAAAATTGCATTAGATGGATTTTGGAAACAAAACCCTGGGGTCGTTCAATTACTCGGTCTATGCCCAACACTCGCCGTCACAACTTCCATGATTAATGGATTAAGTCTTGGCATTGCTACCGCCATTGTAATGGCTGTATCAAACGCTTCAGTCTCACCAATTCGAAAATTTATTCCAACTGAAATTAGAGTCCCAGTTTTTATTCTTATCATAGCTTCACTGGTGACAATTATTGACTTCAGTATTCATGCTTTTATACAACCACTATATAAAGCGCTAGGTATTTTTATACCATTGATTGTCACTAACTGTATTGTTTTAGCTCGTGTCGAATCCTTTGCAGCAAAAAACGAAACGACATCTTCGTTTTTTGATGGTCTTTTTATGGGTCTTGGCTTAGCAATGGTTTTAACTCTTCTTGGGGGCTTCAGGGAGCTCTTTGGAAAAGGGACTTTATTGTCTGGTATTGATCTTATTTTAGGCCCCTCGGCCAGCAATATAGTTATTCATTTTTTTGGTGACTACCATGGCTTCCTTCTAGCAATCCTTCCTCCTGGAGCCTTTATTGGCTTAGCTTGCCTTATTGCATTAAAAAATCGCATCGAAACTCGCTAATTAATTTTATGAACCCTCAAAAGCGGTTTAAAATTTTTGAAGCGTTATCAAAACATATATCGAATCCAACGACTGAACTTCATTATCAAACACCCTTTCAACTTCTGATCGCGGTGATTTTATCAGCGCAAGCAACGGACAAATCAGTTAACAAGGCCACTTTTCTGCTTTTTAATAAAGCTTCTGATGCAAAAGAACTTTCTCAACTGAAATTAAGTGATATTGAATCTTGCATAAAAACAATTGGACTTTATAAAACAAAGGCAAAAAATGTTCTTGAAACAGCAAAGATTTTGCATACCCAATTTAATGGCAAAGTACCTCATGATCGCTTATTACTTGAATCACTTCCCGGTGTAGGTCGAAAAACTGCAAATGTTATTTTAAATACAATTTTTAATGAGCCAGCGATTGCAGTGGATACACATATATTTAGACTTGCTAATCGAATAAATTTAGCGCCAGGCGAAAATGTACTGCAAGTAGAAAAAAAATTGATGAAAGTTACACCTAAAGAATTTTTAAAAGATGCACATCATTTACTAATTCTGCATGGGAGATATACCTGTACCGCAAGAGTTCCACAATGTAATGCTTGTGTGATTAATGATTTATGCGAGTATAAGAAA
>RHAY01000045.1 GCA_010031285.1 Methylophilaceae bacterium
GGTGTAGATGGGGTAATGATCGGAAGAGCAGCCCAAGGCAAACCTTGGATTTTTAGAGAAATTGATCACTTTCTTAAAACAGGAAAACATTTAGATAACCCATCTACTGATGAAATCAAAAATATTACGATTGCTCATGTGAATGAGCTTTATGATTTTTATGGTGAAAATGCAGGATTAAAAATTGCTAGAAAGCATATTTCTTGGTACACAAAAGGATTAAAAAATTCTGCGAATTTTAGACACCATATGAACACAATTGAATTAATCGACGAACAAATTAAAACGATCGAAGATTATTTTAATTTTCTTGCAATTGAATCTCCATATATAAAATACGAAGAAGAAATGTTGGTAGCTTAATGGAAAAGAAAACAGATATCCCGGATTGTATAAACGAATCTCTAGATCAATACTTCAAAGACCTAAACGGCGAACACCCAACGAATGTTTACGATATGGTCATTGGTATAGTAGAGAAACCTCTATTAACTTATATTATGGGCATTTCAAAAGGCAACCAAAGCAAAGCTGCAGAAATTCTTGGTCTTAATAGGAACACACTCAGAAAAAAACTAAAACAACATAAGATTGATATCTAGTCATGATTAAAATAAAAAGAGCTCTTATAAGCGTATCAGACAAAAAAGGCATTATCGATTTCGCAAAGACGCTAATTAAGTTTAACGTTGAAATTTTATCTACTGGAGGTACTGCAAAATTATTTGCTGACAATAATATTCCTGTCATAGAGGTGAGTGATTATACAGGCTTCCCTGAAATGCTTGATGGGAGAGTAAAAACACTTCACCCGAAGATACATGGCGGCATCCTTGGAAAAAGAGATGATGAAAAACATCTACAAACAATGATTAAGTCTGATATTCCTTTAATTGATTTGGTGGTCGTGAACTTATATCCATTCGAAGCAACCATATCCAAAGAAAATTGTCCGCTCTCTGAAGCTATTGAAAATATTGATATCGGTGGTCCAGCAATGATTAGATCGTCGGCTAAAAATTATAATGGTGTAGCTGTGGTCACTGATGCCTCGGATTATAAAATGATTGAAGATACCCTTAAACAGAATAATGGCGCACTTAATCTGGAATGCAGATTTAATTTAGCTAAAAAAGCTTTTGAACATACTGCAAAGTATGATTCAGCCATTTCAAATTATCTTAATGGGTTAGATACGAATAAAAATGTAACTTACCCTAATAAACTTAATCTTTCATTTAACAAAAAAATGGATTTACGTTACGGGGAAAATCCGCATCAAACTGCATCTTTCTATGTTGATGAAATAGCTAATAAAGGTTCATTGGCAAGCTTTAAACAATTACAGGGTAAAGAGCTTTCATACAATAACTTAAATGATGCAGATACAGCATGGGAGTGTGTTAAAAGCTTTAAGCTTCCTTCTTGTGTCATCGTAAAACATGCAAATCCTTGTGGTGTAGGCTCTTCTGAAGACTTATTAAACGCTTATAAAAAAGCATTTTCAACTGATACAACTTCTGCATTTGGAGGCATTATTGCTTGTAATACAACACTAGACAAAAATACTGCATCTCAAATTATTACCCAATTTGTAGAAGTTGTAATTGCCCCATCATACGATCCTGAGTCACTTAAAATATTTGAATCAAAACCAAACATCAGATTGTTAGAAGTTACATTGGATAACAAGTTTAATGCTTTTGAATTAAAAAAAATTGGTGGCGGTTTATTAGTTCAATCGCCAGATAATTTCAATATCGATATAAATCATTGCAAAATAGTTTCTAAACTTAAACCTAACGAGGAGCAAATGGCTGATATGCTTTTTGCTTGGCGTGTCGCTAAATATGTCAAATCAAATGCAATTGTATTTTGTAAAAATAATCAAACTCTAGGTATTGGCGCAGGCCAAATGAGTAGAGTAGATAGCACTAAGATTGCTTCCATAAAAGCTCAAAATGCTAATCTTGATTTGACAAATTCAGTGGTAGCTTCTGACGCGTTCTTCCCTTTTAGAGATGGTATTGATGTACTAGCGGCGGCTGGTGCTAAATGCGTAATTCAGCCTGGAGGAAGCTTAAGAGATGAAGAAGTCATCTCTGCTGCCGATGAATTAGGTCTTGTGATGTTATTTACTGGATATCGTCACTTTAGGCATTAATTTATGAAAGTTCTAGTCATTGGAAGTGGCGGCAGAGAACATGCGATGGCATGGAAACTTTCTCAAAGCAAAAAAGTAAATTCAGTTTTTATTGCCCCAGGTAATGGTGGAACTCACCTCAATCCAAAATTCAAAAATATTAATCTAATTGATATTAATCTTCTTGCAGATTTCGCAATTGAAGAAAAAATTGACCTTACTGTCATTGGCCCAGAACTCCCCCTTTCAAAGGGAATTGTTGATTTATTTCGATCTAAACATCTAAATATTTTTGGGCCCACTCAAAAAGCTGCCCAACTTGAAAGCTCTAAAGATTATGCTAAAGACTTCATGTATAGGCACAGCATTCCTACTGCAAAATATAAAACATTTAAACTACCTAATGAAGCTCATCGCTATATTGATATGCTAGGCGCACCTATTGTAATTAAAGCAGATGGATTAGCTTCTGGAAAAGGTGTTATCGTTGCCATGACAGAAAAAGAAGCTCATGATGCAATCGACTTTATGCTTGTAGATAATAAATTTGGTGATGCTGGAGCCAAGGTTGTTATTGAAGAATTTCTTGAAGGTGAAGAAGCTAGCTTTATGGTGATATGTGACGGGAAAACAATTCTGCCGCTCGCTTCAAGCCAAGACCATAAAAGGCTCTTAGATGCTGACCTGGGTCCCAACACAGGTGGGATGGGAGCATACTCACCCGCGCCTGTGGTTACTGAAGAAGTTTATTCCAAAGTGATGAAAGAAATTATCCATCCTACTATTGATGGCATGGCTAAAGATGGCATTCCATTTACTGGATTCCTTTATGCAGGTTTAATGATTACTAAAAAAGGTGACATAAAAACATTAGAGTTCAATTGTCGAATGGGCGATCCTGAAACACAACCCATTCTCATGAGATTCAAAAGTGATTTGTTTGAAGTGTTATACAAAGCATCGCTTGGACAACTTGATTCAACAAAAATTGAATGGGATAAAAGAACAGCACTGGCAGTCGTTTTAGCATCGGCAGGCTATCCTGAAGCTCCAAAATTAAATGATGAAATTCATATTGAAGATCATCTCATTCCTGACAGTTATATTTTTCATGCTGGTACAGTCTACAAAGACAACAAACTCCTGACTTCAGGTGGAAGAGTTTTAGCTGTTACGGCACTTGGTAACTCTGTCAAAGAAGCCCGAGCAAGAGCTTATGAAGCTATCAGTTCTGTCAAATTCGATGGCGCTCAATATCGAAAAGATATAGGCTTTAGAGCATTAAATAACAATTAAATTGGCCAATCAACGCTTAATTCGATATCTAAAAAAAGGTGGTGTTATCGCCTATCCTACCGAATCTTGTTTTGGATTGGGGTGTGACCCAAAAAATAAACGTGCAATAGAAAAAATCTTGTATTTAAAAAAACGGCCTAGATCAAAGGGTTTTATTTTAATTAGTTCCAAGATAGATTTTTTAAAAATATATATGCAAGATTTTTCAACTACGGAGAAAAAAGAAATGATGGCTAAATGGCCCGGCCCTCATACTTGGTTGGTTCCTGCATCTGACTTCTGTCCACCTTGGCTTAGGGGTGGAAGTCAAAATATTGCTATAAGACTCCCCAAAGTTAATAGCACTTTAAATTTATTAAACTCAATTAACTTTCCAATCACTTCAACAAGTGCTAACTTAAGTCATAAAAAATCTATCAAGACTCTTAGAGCATGTAAAAATCTTTTTAAAAATGAAGTAAAAATTATTAATGGAAGAATTGGTGCTGAAAAAAAACCTACAACCATTCAAGATTTTGTTAGTAAA
Source organism: Methylophilaceae bacterium (assembly GCA_010031285.1). Taxonomy (GTDB): domain Bacteria; phylum Pseudomonadota; class Gammaproteobacteria; order Burkholderiales; family Methylophilaceae; genus Methylopumilus. Next base: position 3,966 of record RHAY01000045.1, read on the forward strand.
AAAATAATTAGAAAATAATATGATCAATACAAATATAGTTTATGAGTACTTTAATAACCTTCAAACAAATATTGTTGAAACACTTCAGATTGTTGATGGAAAAAACTTTGTTAATGATTCATGGCAACGAAAAGAAGGTGGTGGTGGTACTTCTTGCCTTTTAGAAAATGGGAATGTATTTGAGAGAGCTGGTGTTGGATTTTCACATGTTTTAGGTGAGAAGTTGCCTCGCTCAGCAAGCGTTGCTCACCCTGAAGCGGCAGATAGAAAATGGGAAGCAATGGGACTTTCACTTGTATTACATCCAAAAAACCCTTACGCGCCGACAGTGCATATGAATGTCAGATTTTTTATTGCAAAAAAATTAGGTCTTGATGATATTTGGTGGTTTGGCGGTGGTATGGATTTAACGCCTTATTATGGATTCGAGGAAGATGCAATTCATTTTCACCAAACACTCAAAACAATGCTTGATCCCTACGATAAAAAACTTTATCCAGAGTTTAAAAAAAATTGTGATGAATACTTTTTTCTAAAACATCGTAATGAACCCAGAGGTATTGGTGGTATTTTTTATGATGATTTTAATCAGTTAGGTTTTGATAAATCTTTTAGTTTAAACAAATCAGTAGGCGATGTTTTTTTAAATGCTTATCTACCTATTCTTCAGAGAAGAAAGGATAACCATTACACAGAGAAAGAAAGAGACTTTCAACTCTATAGACGTGGCCGTTATGTAGAATTTAATTTAATATTTGATCGTGGCACTTTGTTTGGTTTGCAATCTAATGGGCGAACTGAATCAATTTTAATGTCGATGCCACCATTAGTTCAATGGAAATATGATTGGAAACCAGAAGCAGGAAGCAAAGAGGAAAAATTATACGAATATTTTTTAACAAATAAAGATTGGCTAGGTCATGAATAATCTATTTGCAAAAATTTTAAGAAAAAAACATATTAACCATAAACATCCGGCTGATCTAAAAAAATGTTTGAGTGCACTAGATTTAACACTTCTTGGTATTGGTTGCATCATCGGTACAGGTATATTCGTGTTAACTGGTATTGCAGCAGCAAATCAAGCAGGTCCAGCAGTGATTTTATCTTTTATAGTTTCAGGCTTTGCATGTGCTTTCGCGGCATTGGCTTATGCAGAACTTTCGTCATCGATTGGCGGTTGCGGAAGTGCGTATGGTTATAGTTACGTTGCATTTGGAGAATTTTTCGCATGGATTATCGGTTGGATTCTTCTCATGGAATATGGCATGTCAATTGCGGCAGTTGCTAATGGATGGTCTGGGTATTTTAATAATGCGCTCACCGCTATAGGTATCGGGCTTCCAGAATCATTATCAAAAGCACCATCATTAGGCGGCATAGTAAATCTTCCAGCAATGGTCATTATTTTAATCATTATGTCTTTACTCATCATAGGTGCAAAACAAAGTGCTAAATTTAATGCTGCAATGGTTTTTATTAAACTCCTAACTATTACATTATTTATTTCGGTCGCTATGTTTAATGTCAATCCAACAAATTGGCATCCTTTTATGCCTTATGGATGGTTTGAAACATTACCTGATGGAAAAACTGTAGGTGTTCTTGCAGGGGCCTCATTAGTATTTTTTGCCTACGTTGGTTTC